>NZ_KV793366.1:0-31033 GCF_001808465.1 Trueperella sp. HMSC08H06 | reverse complement strand
GACCGCTACACCACTACACGGGACTTGACCAAAACTGCACCTGGGGCCAAGGCGTAGACACTGACCACAATGCGCTAAATATGAGTCTCGCGCTCCCCCCCCCCGCTGTCAAGATCTCGGCGAGTTCTAGTGATTGTTGCCACACCCTCTCATAAGGGGCATCATGAACAAGGAAGAATTAATAGCTCGCCGGGAACGATACTTCAAGCTTTTTGCAAGCGGCATGAATTTCACCGCAGCCGCCGTTGCTGTTGGGGTATCCAAAAGAACAGGAAAGGTCTGGAGAAACGGACGCACTCGCACCAGTGGACGCAATGAAGCGCCAAGCGTGGATTGGTACCGTGGCGACATGCCAGAGCCCGCACCACTACGCCCCAAAACCCCAAAATACTTGCTAACCACCACTTATTCAAAGCCGTGCAAGACAAACTGGCAAGCATTGGAGCCCCGAGCAGATCCCGGCCTGGCTGGCACGGACTTTCCCGGATAATAAAGCCATGCACGCCTGCCACGAAACGATCTACCAAGCTATATACGTCCAAGCCTAAGAACCGCTCAAACTCGAAGTCACACACGCTCTACGCACCGGACGAAGCCGACGAAACCCACAAGAACATGACCGGGAAATAACACCGCGTTTCCGTGACCCGATGGTCATGATCAGTGATTGTCCCGCCAACGTGGAAGACCGTGCCATTCCCGGTCATTGGGAAGGAGACCTCATATGCGGGGCCGCTAGTAAAAGCGCGATAGGCTGTCTCGTGGAACGCCCTACCCGTTTCACCATGTTGCTTCACCTGCCCAACGGGCACGACGCGTTGGCCGTTGGGCAGGCCGTCATCACGAAAATGCAGCACCTCCCCAAACTGCTACGTAACTCACTGACCTGGGATCAAGGCAGTGAAATGACTCTCCATAAACCAATAACAGCAGCGCTAGACATGGACTTGTACTTCTGTGACCCGCACTCGCCCTGGCAACGCGGAACCAGCGAAAACACCAACGGCCTGGTCCGTCAATACTTCCCCAAAGGAACCGACCTATCCGTCTATTCCGAGGCCTACCTTGACGCCGTCGCCGAAGAACTCAACGACCGCCCACGTAAAACACTAAACTGGGAAAACCATCCGAGAGAATACTCGAACTCATCACTTAAGTGTTGCAACCGCCCCTAGAATCCGATAAGGCGCGCCACCGGCCCCGATGCCTGGAGCCGGCAATGCAAAAGGCTCCGAGCCGAAGCTCGGAGCCATTCTGTACCCCGTACCGGATTTGAACCGGTGTTACCGCCGTGAGAGGGCGACGTCCTAGGCCGCTAGACGAACGGGGCCTTGACGAAGATCGTCGGGTTTCACTTTACACAAAGGGTACGGAAGAGAAAAACCAGCTCAGCGCGACCTCTGTCACATACGAGCACGCACAGCCCCTCCTCCCTTCCGCCCAAAGGTCCCCACGCCAGCCGCTGCCCCCTGCCCCGCGCATATGCAACCTTAATTTCCATACGCAACGGCAAAAAGCCGCCTATTGGCGTTGCATATTGCGGCTTAGTGTTACATCTGCGCAAGCGCGGGAGCTCGGGAACACCGGCGCTCGAGAGCGCGGCAACTCGGCAAGTCGGCAACTCGGGCACTCGACAGCAACGAAAAAGGCTCCGAGCCGAAGCTCGGAGCCAATCTGTACCCCGTACCGGATTTGAACCGGTGTTACCGCCGTGAGAGGGCGACGTCCTAGGCCGCTAGACGAACGGGGCCTAACCCTTGCGGGTGAAGCAACAAGTGATCTTGCTGTTTCGCTGGGGTACCAGGACTCGAACCTAGACTAAATGAACCAGAATCACTCGTGCTGCCAATTACACCATACCCCATGGTGTCACTCCCAAGGAGTGCAACGAATAGATATACTACGCAGGCCTGCGCCTTCACGCAAATCTTTGGGCGTGAAGGGAATCACGCCGGTTGTGAGCTACACTGATCTCAGTATTTTTGCCGCGGAAGGAGGCCCTCGTGAGACTCCGCCACCGGCCGCCCACGCTCCCCTGGGACCCCTCGCGCGTCCGGGTCTACCCCCGCCACCTCGGCCGCGCCGCGGCCCGCCGTCTCGTCGACGCCGTGCGCTTCTCCCCCGACTCCACGGACGGTCGGCCTGCCTGGGCCAGCGACCTGCCGGACATCCCATTCGTCGAGGCGATCCCCACCGCCAACTCTTCGTCGTTTGCCTTCGTCACCATTCCCGCCGCCGACGCCGGCGCCGCCCTCACCGGCCACCTGCCGGTCCCGACCGCATCCTCCCCACTGCCAGAGGTCACTACCTTCATCCGCGCCTTTCATGACGCCGTGCTCGCCTGGCTCACGGCCGCCGACGCCGCGGGAGTGATCACCCCCGCCCTTATTCAGCGCGCAATCAGTGACGCCACTGTCTCCTACGCGTTCGGCGAGTTCCAGAGCATCTGCGTTGACTCCCTCGCCAGCCCCGACCAGCGCTCGGCCATGGACGCGTTCGTTGCCCGCATGCTCGGGCGCGTGGACTGGCAGGCCCGCCCGCTCTCCTACGTCCAGCACCGGCGCAGCGAGGCGCGCCGCACAGTCCGCGCCGGCGAGCCCCTCCTCGAGGACTACCAGTGGTGGATCACCTCCCAGTGCCCGCGCGACGTCTGGCTCGCCTTCGACCCCGTCGACCCCACCGCCTTCGAGCCAGGCGACGTCCCCATCGTCTCGACGTGCGAGGTTTACGGCGACGACGCCGGCGACTTCGCCGTCGACCACCGGCTCACCCTCATCCGGGACGACCTGCGCGTCGTCGAGATCACCAGCGCCGACGACGCCGCCGCGCTCATCTCGCGCTACCCCATCGCACTCGCGGGCAACCCGCAGCTGTACGACGAGTGGGCGGGCATCGACGCACCCATCACCCATGTCCTCGACTGGGAGGCCATCGCCCAGGACTACGACGGGGTGCGGCTGAGCGTACCCGCCGCGCTCGAGATCACCTACGCGCCACTCCCCATCCGCACCCCGTCCGACGCACAAAGCACGAGCAGCACACGAACGGGCATGATCACGGGCTGGACGCCGGGCTCCACGCTCTACCTGCGCGACCCTGGCCGCTAAACGCTCGCGTCGCCATGTGAATTAATTGGACGATTCCGGGGCGATCTTCGTATATGAAAAGACCGCCCCGGAATCGTCCAGATGTTTTTAAAAGTCGCCAGCCGCCGCCAGCACTGCGGGCCAGCCCCGCGCCCCGCCCCTATAGCGTGGCCCGGAAGCGGCGCAGGCGCATGAGCGTTTCGTCCTTGCCGAGGATCGCCATGGAGTCGACCACAGGCAGGGAGACGTTCGTGCCGGTCACGGCCACGAAGAGCGGCTGGAAGGCCAAGCGCGGCTTGAGCTCCAGTCCGCCCACCACGTACTCGTCCACGGCGGCCTTGATCGTCTCCGCGTCCCAGGACTCGGGTGCGATCTGCTCGAAGGCCGCGAGGGCGGCGTCGAGAGCGTCCGGCGCGGAGTCGCGCAGCTTGGCCACGGCCTTCTCGTTGTACTCGATCTCGTCGGCGCCCTTGAAGAGGAAGCCCATGAGTGCGGGCGCCTCGCCGAGGAGCTGGATGCGGGTCTGGACGAGCGGGGTGGCAGCGTCGAGAAGGCGACGCGCCTCCTCATCCGCGGCCTCGTACGACTCAGCCTCAATCACGCCGTCGCACTTCAAGAACGGCACGAGACGCCCGCGCAGATCCTCCACGTCGAGCATGCGGATGTGCTCGGCGTTGATCGCCACGCACTTCTTGTCATCGAAGCGGGCGGGGTTGGGGTTGACATCGGCCACGTCGAAGGCCTCGGCCATCTCCTCGCGACTGAACAGGTCGCGGTCCGCGGCGATCGACCAGCCGAGCAGGCCCAGGTAGTTGAGCAGGCCCTCGGGGAGCATGCCGCGGTCGCGGTGCAGGAGAAGGTTGGCCTCCGGGTCACGCTTGGAGAGCTTCTTGTTGCCCTCGCCCATGACGTAGGGCAGGTGGCCAAACAGCGGGGTCTGCTTGGCCACGTCGATGGCCTTGAGCGCGTCGTAGAGCACGATCTGACGCGGGGTGGAGGAGAGCAGGTCCTCGCCGCGGAGCACGTGAGTGATTTCCATGAGCGCGTCATCCACCGGGTTGGTCAGGGTGTAGAGCGGCTGGCCGTTGCCACGCATAATCACATAGTCGGGCACCGAGCCGGCCTTGAACGTGATCTCCCCGCGCACCAGGTCCTTGAACGTCACGTCCTCATCCGGCATGCGGATGCGTAGCACCGGCGCACGGCCTTCAGCCCGGAAAGCCGCCTTCTGCTCCTCGGTCAGGTCGCGATCGAAGCCGTCATAGCCCAGCTTCGGGTCGCGCCCCGCCGCCCGGTGGCGTTCCTCGATTTCCTGCGGCGTCGAGAAAGATTCGTAGGCGTAACCCGCCTCGAGCAGCTTGGCCGCCACATCCTTGTAGATGTCCATACGCTCGCTCTGGCGGTAAGGGGCGTGCGGTCCGCCAATGCCCACGCCCTCGTCCCAATCCAGGCCGAGCCAGGTCAGGGAGTCGATGATCTGGTCGAAGGACTCCTGCGAGTCACGCTGGGCGTCCGTGTCCTCGATACGGAACACGAAGGTGCCGCCCGTGTGGCGAGCGTATGCCCAGTTGAACAGGCAGGTGCGCACCATGCCCACGTGGGGCATGCCGGTGGGCGAGGGACAGAAGCGGACGCGAACGTTCGAAATTTCAGTGCTCATAGTGTTACTAGGCTACTCCGTATAGATTGGAAACATGAATTTCGACAACACCACGATCGACCGCCTCCGCGCCGCTGGCTCCCTCAAGTGGACCGCCTTCCCCGACCGCATTGGGATGTTCGTGGCCGAGATGGACTTCGGCGTAGCTCCCGCCGTCCGCGACGTCCTCGCCCGCTTCTCGAGCCTTCCCGGCATCGGCTACCGTTCTGCCGCCGACTCTCGCGCTCTCGCCGAGGCCACCTCCGCCTGGATTTCCTCGATCTCCGGTTTCTCTCCCTCGCCCGACGTCGTCCACGCCGTTCCCGACGTCGTCTCCTCGGCTCGCTTCGTCATCGACGCGTTGTCCTCTCCCGGCTCCCCCGTCATCCTGCCCACGCCTGCGTACATGAGCTTCGTGCAGCTCATCCCGGCGATGGGGCGGCCGCTCATCGAGGTACCTTGCCAGTGGGTGGAGGGCCGGCTTGAGCTGAACCTTGCGGGGATACGCGCCGGGTTTGAGGCCGGGGCGCGCGTGCTCATCCTCGTCAACCCGTCTAATCCGACCGGGCGTGTGTACTCGCGCGCGGAGCTAGAGGCACTGGCCGGCGTCGTTGCCGAGTTCCCGGGCGCGATCGTCCTCTCCGACGACATCCACGCCCCCTTCGTCCTCGACGGCCAGTACGTCCCCTACGCCTCAGTTTCTGACGCCGCCGCTTCCCACACCGTCATGGCCATCGCCGCTTCCAAGGGGTGGAACATCCCGGGGCTGAAGTGCGCGCAGCTGGTGGTGACGAACCCGGAGCTCGCGGAGAGGTTGCAGCCGGCATTGGGGTGGGCGGCGAACATGACGTCCACGATTGGCTCGGCCGCAGCCGTGGCCGCCTACACGGACGGGCGGGAGTGGTTGGCCGACGTCGTCGACTACATCCGCGGCAACCGCGACCTGCTCGCCGACGCAGTCGAGCGCTGGCCCGGCGTCACCATGGAGCACATGGAGGGCACGTACATCGCCTGGCTCGACTTCAGCGAGGCCGTCCGAGAGGGGCGGGTCGGCGAACCGGTTGCCACATGGCTGGGCGAGCACGCCGGCGTGGCCCTCACGCCCGGGAGCTCGTGTGGCGCCGGGTATGAGCACTTCGCCCGCGCGATCATCGCCACTCCACGGCCGATCCTGCGCCGGGCGATCGACCAGATCGAGGCCGCGCTCTCCCCTGTAGAAATGCAACGCTAATCCGCAATAGGCAATGCCAAGAGCCGCTTATCGGTGTTGCAGATAGAGGGCGCCCTCAGGTTCACAACTTGTGCCGGGTACAGCCCATTCCAAGCAGGAACCAGGGCCGCCGGCCCACGTTATCGGCGCCCTGGCGGGCGCCCAAGTCATCCCCGAGCACAAGCAAGGCCCTTGCTCTGACCAGCGCAAATACTCTATTCTTGTCCGTTTTATCCGGTTACAGGATTGCGCAGATCGCCAATCCCCTCCACCGAACACACAACCTCCATGCCCGGGCCCGCCGGGATCGACGGGAACGCAGCGCCCGTCAAAAGGATGTCGCCCGGCAGGAGCGTGAACATCGACGAGGCGAGCGCCACCAGCTCAGGCACGGAACGGGTCAGGTCGGCCGTCGTGCCCCTGCCCTTCACCTCGCCATCCACAGCCAGCGTGATCTCCAGGTTCGAAATATCGAGGTCGGTCACTACCACCGGCCCGATCGGGCACGAGGTATCAAAGCCCTTCGCCCGCGCCCACTGCAAGTCCGACTTCTGCGTAAGCCCGTCCGCGACGTCGTTACCCACCGTGTAGCCGAAAATCACCTCGTTCGCGCGCTCCACCGGCACGTCCTTGCACAGGCGAGAGATGACGACCGCGAGCTCAGCCTCATGAATGATGTTCCCCGACCACTCCGGCGCCACAATCGGCACATTCGGCCCGACGACGGCCGTGTTCGGCTTCAAGAATGTGGTGGGCACGGTCGCCGGGTCCGGGCGATAATCGGGCCGGTTGTAGTTGTCACCAAAGCCGATCACCTTCGAACGCGGGAGCATGGGCGCAACGAGGTTCGCTTCGTTGGCGGAAACGATCTGCCCGGTGGGCTTGACCTCGGCGTAGAGCGGGTCATCCGCAAGCACGTGGTAGTTGCCCGTGGTCTCGTCAACGACAGCGAAGCGGGGGCCTTGATCCAGGGAAAGTCGCGCAATCTTCATGATCTCATCCTACCGCCGCACCCCTCCCCACCACGGGAGCTTTGCCAAAGAGCCCCGATCCAATGTGAGGCACCGCATGCCAGCCCTTTCACCTCACCCCCCAAGCTACGGTAACGTAGCCTTATCGGTCGATCGAAGGGGAACCATGGTCAAAAAGCACAGGAACGGCGTCGTTTCCGAAAAGCGCTACACCAAGCCCGAGCCCTGGATGAACATCCCGTGGCTCCTCACACGCCGCCAGGAATCCCACCCCGACCAGGTCTGCATCGAACGCCAAAGCACGCTTGGCGTATGGACGCCGATGACCACCACCGACTACCTCGCCGACGTCGACGCCGTCGCCCGCGGCCTCGTCGCCGAAGGGCTCAGCGAGGGCGACGCGATCGCCATCTTCGCCGCCACCTCCTACGAGTGGAGCCTCATCGACATGGCCGCTCTCAGCGCCGGGCTCGTCGTGGTGCCGATCTACGAATCCGACTCCGCCGAACAGGTGCGCTGGATCCTCGAAAACTCCGCCATCCGCTTCGCCATCACCGACACGCACGCCCAGCAGCTCCTGGTCGAATCCCAGCGCACGCCCCTCCTCGGCCGCGTGCTCGCCTTCGACCAAGACGCCCTGGTCGAGCTCTACTCCCAAGGCGAGAAAGTCGACCAGGCCGAGATCGACGCGCGGCGCGCCCGCCTCACCCTCGACACCCTCGCCACCGTCATCTACACCTCCGGCACCACCGGCCGCCCCAAAGGCGTGGAGCTCACGCACGGCAACTTCGTTGACCTCACCCTCAACACCCTGCCGCACATGCACACCATTATCGACTCCCCCGACACCCGCGTCCTCCTCTTCCTCCCCCTCGCCCACGTCATGGCCCGCGCCGTGTTCTTCTTCGCAATCGGAGGGTGCGGCGTCGTCGGACACACCCCCTCGATCAAAAACCTTCTGTCCGACATCAAGACCTTCAAGCCCTCCGCCCTCCTCGTGGTGCCGCGCGTGCTGGAGAAGATCTACAACGCTGCCGAGGCCAAGGCCGGCTCCGGCCTCAAGCGCAAGATCTTCCGCTGGGCCGCCAATGTCGCCGTCGCCTACTCCGAACGCGGGCGCGGGCCCCTCCGCTCGCTCAAGCACGCGATCGCGAACAAGCTCGTCTTTTCCAAGATCACGAACATCATCGGCGAGAACTGCCACTACGCCGTCTCCGCCGGCGCCCCGCTCGGCAAGCGCACCGGCCACTTCTTCCGCGGCATCGGGCTGACCGTGGTCGAGGCCTGGGGGCTTACCGAATGCACCGGCCCCGCCACCGTCAACACGATCGGCTCCATCAAGATGGGTACCGTGGGCACGCCCATGCCCGCCACCGAAATCAAGCTCAACGACGACGGCGAAATCCTCGTCCGCGGCCCCCAAGTCTTCCGCGGGTACCAGAACAACCCCGACGCTACCGCCGAGGTCCTTGACGACGACGGCTGGTTCCACACAGGCGACCTCGGCGCCCTCGACCGGCGCGGCTACCTCACGATCACCGGGCGCAAGAAGGAAATCATCGTCACCGCCGGCGGCAAGAACGTCTCCCCCGCTGCGCTCGAAGACCCGTTGCGCTCCCACCCGCTCATCTCCCAGATCGTGGTGGTGGGTGACCAAAAGCCGTTCGTCGGCGCGCTCATCACGTTGGACGCCGAGATGCTGCCCGGGTGGCTCGCCGCCCATGATCTGCCGACGATGGACGTCACGCAGGCAGCCCAGCACCCCGACGTGCTCGCCTCGCTCGAGCGGGCGATCACCAAGACGAACAAGGCGGTCTCCCGCGCCGAGTCCATCCGTAAGTTCGCGGTCATCTACCCCGATTTGACCGTGGACAACGGGATGCTCACCCCCTCGCTCAAGGTCAAGCGTGAAGCCGTGGTGCGGCGCTATGCGCGCGAGCTGCGAGAGCTCTACGGGGAGGCGTAGGCCAGCTGCGGCCGGCCGGGCGCGCGGCCGGGTGCAATGAGACTTTCTTGGACGATTCCGCGGCGATCTTCTTATATGAGGAGATCGCGCCAAAAACGTCCAGGATTTTTCAATGGGTGGTGCGCGAGGCGGGACTTGAACCCGCACGCCCGAGGGCACTGGAACCTAAATCCAGCGCGTCTGCCAATTCCGCCACTCGCGCTCACTGAAAGTGTATCGTCGGCGCCACCCATTCCCAAAAGCGCGCCGCCCAAACACCCAGGCAACATGGGCGAGAACCATGAAGGCCTCCGGGGCAGGATGGGGCACGCTCACCCACACCCTGCCCGGAGGCCCTCAACTAGCCGCCCCGGGGCTCGGCCCTACGCGTCGACGCCCAGCTCCCGGCGCACGCGCGCCACGTGCCCAGTGGCCTTGACGTTGTACAGCGGGAGCACGACCTTGCCGTCCTTGCCCACCACTACCGTGGAGCGGATGACGCCCTCCACTTCCTTGCCGTAGTTCATCTTCTTCCCGTACGCGCCCCACTCCTTCATCACGGCCTTGTCCGGGTCAGAGGCGAGCGGGAAGTTGAGCGACTCCTTGTCCACGAACTTGCGGATCGAGTCCACGGAGTCGGGCGAGATGCCGATCACGGTGTAACCGGCGGACTTGAGCGAGTTCTCCGAGTCGCGGAAGTCGCAGGCCTCGGTGGTGCAGCCGGGGGTCATGGCCCGGGGGTAGAAGTAGACGATCACGCCCTGCTCGGCGCGCTCGATCTCTTGCGACAGGGTGACGGGTCCGTCCACCGTGTCAAGGGTGAAGTCGGGGGCCTGTTGGCCAACCGTGAGGCGTACGTCAGACATATTTCCTTCTTTCCTAAGCGTTCAAAAAGAGCCGCAGGCTGATGAGCAAAATGAAGATGATGAAGCCGAGGATCATCGGCACGATCCCCGCGACCGTGGGAAACAGCAGACCCGCTCCGAGCGCGCCCGTGCCCACCCAGTAGGCCGAGTCTTCGCGCCAGCCCCACAGGCCGGCGCCCACCGCCACCGTGCCGAGCACCGCTGTCACGATGAACCCTGACGTCCAGCCCGCCATGCCCACGCTCACCCAGCCGATCACCAGCATGATCGCGCAGAACACGAGCGCCACGCCCATCAAGGGCCTCTCTATTTTCTCCACGCCCCCACTCTGCCACACGCGCACCCTCCACCGGCGCCCCACACGTTCACCGGTGGCAAATTGTCCGATTATCACCCGAACTGGGCCCCCGATGCTGGCACAATCGAAGTATGAGTGACGTTGCATCTTCTGACATGGGCCCGTGGCTGTCCCCCGAGGACCTCACGTACGTGCGCCGTAAGGTGCCGATCCTCTATGTCGACGCCGTGCCGGTCCGCCTTCACGACGACGGCTCGCTCGCCTCCATGGGCCTCCTCCTCACCGTCACCGATGAGGGCCTGACCCGATCGCTGGTCTCAGGCCGGGTGCTCTACCACGAGAAGATCCGCGAGGCCCTGCGCCGCCACCTGGAGAAGGACCTGGGCGAGATGATCCTGCCCCAGATCCCGGCCTCCCTGGTGCCGTTCACCGTGGCCGAATACTTCCCGACGCCGGGCGAGGGCTGGCACGACCCCCGCCAGCACGCCGTGTCCCTGTGTTACATCATCCCCATACTCGGCGACTGCAACGTCTCCTCCGATTCCCTCGAGGTCAACTGGTTCACCCCCGGCGAGCTCCACACCCCCGAGCTCCAGGGCGAGATCCTGCCCAAGCACCTGCACGTGGTGCGCCAGGCGCTCGCCCTACTCGGGCACTGACGCCCGGCTACAGGATCTTTGCGATGTGCGGGGCGAGCGCAGCGAACGCCCGCGCCCGGTGCGAGATCGCGTTCTTGTCTTCCGGGCTGAGCTCCGCGTTCGTGACCCCGTAGCCCTCGGCTTCAAACACCGGGTCATAACCGAAGCCGCCCGTGCCCGCCCGCTCGTAGCGAAGGGTGCCGCGCATCTGCCCCTCCTCGACCACAACGCTCCCGTCCGGCAACGCCAGCGCCGCCGCGCACACGAACCTTGCCCTACGCTGTTCGGGCTTCACGTCGGCCAGCTGGGCCAGCAGAAGATCGAGGTTCGCCGCGTCATCCCCATGCCGCCCGGACCAGCGGGCGGAGAAGACGCCGGGGGCCCCGCCCATGATGTCCACGCACAGCCCCGAATCGTCAGCAATTGCCGGCACGCCGAGCTCGCGCGCCACCTGGGTGGCTTTGATGATCGCATTCTCAGCAAAGGTGGCCCCGTCCTCCACCGGCTCGGGCAGATCCCCCGGCACGGCCTCAAGCACGAAGCCTCCGGGCAGGAGCGGGGCCAGGATCGCCCGCACCTCGGTGACCTTGTGAGCGTTGCGGGTGGCGAGGATCATGCGAACCCTCCCAAAGCCACAGGGCCCTCCGACTCCAGCGCCAGCTTCTGCAGCTGCGCCAATTCCGCATTGCCCTTCGCCGCCAGGTCAAGCAGCGCATCCAGCTCCGCGCGCGAGAACGGGGCTTCCTCCGCCGTGCCCTGCACCTCCACGAACGTGCCCGAGCCAGTCATGACCACGTTCATGTCCGTCTCAGCCCGCACGTCCTCCTCATAGGGCAGATCGAGGCACGGGACCGAATCGATCACGCCCACCGAGATCGCCGAGATCGAATCGCGCAACACCGGCGTTCCGCGCCGCGGCTTGATCCAGCCCTTGTCAATGCCGAACGCCACCGCGTCCGCCAGCGCCACATAGGCACCCGTGATCGAGGCCGTGCGCGTGCCGCCGTCAGCCTGCAGCACATCACAATCGAGTACGATCGTGTTCTCCCCCAGCGCCGCAAAGTCCACCACCGCGCGCAGCGAGCGGCCAATCAGCCGCGAGATCTCCTGCGTGCGGCCGCCCACCTTACCCTTGACCGACTCACGCTGCGATCGCGTGTCCGTAGCGCGCGGAAGCATGGCGTACTCACCCGTGACCCACCCGAGCCCCGAATCCTTGCGCCAGCGCGGCACGCCCTCAGTCAGCGACGCCACACACAGCACCTTCGTGCGCCCAAACTCCACGAACACCGAGCCTTCGCCCTGCTCAAGGTAGTTGCGCGTAATACGAACCGGGCGCAGCTGATCGGTGGCGCGCCCATCTTTTCTACTCATTTCACTCATGCCTTCAGCCTACCCCCCCGCCTCCGACAATTCTTTTCCGCGTCCCGACGCCGCCCACGCACTTTGCATCCAGGCTCACGACACCACCGCCCGGCTCGCGCCCAGCTCACACCCGCTCTGCGGGCCAACGCCCCGGCCAGCACCCCGGCCAACCCGGGCGCCTAGATCTCGTACACTCCCCCGGCCTGCACGGTCTCAACATCGCCGTCGTAAACAGCGCGGGCGTCCTTGACGGTACGCACGGGATTCGTCCACGGTTGCAGGTGGGTGAGCAGCAGCCGTCCCACCCCGGCCTCGCTGGCAACCACGCCGGCGCGCCGGCCGGTCATGTGGATGCCCTCCACGAGGTCGCGTCCCTCTTCGAAGGCCGCCTCGGACAGGAGCAGGTCCACCCCGCGGGCGGCGTCGATAACGGTGGAAACGTAATCCGTGTCGCCCGTGTACGTCATGGTCACGCGCCGGTCGGGATCGGCCTCGGATGGCCCGGTGATCCGCATGGCCACGGCCGGCACCGAGTGCCACCCCGCGAAAAACTTCACCTCCATCGGGCCCACCTTGACCGAGTCGCCCGGCTTGATCTGCTGGAATTCGAATTCACCGGCGTAGGTCTCCTCGAGCGGGTCGTCGGCAATTCCGCGAGTGCGGGCGGCGCCGTCGCCAGGAGAAAACACGGGGATCGGGCCGAGCGCGCCCTCGGGGTACCAGCGCCGGTAGACCTGCATGCCCACGATGTCGGCGCAGTGGTCGGCGTGCAGGTGGGACAGGAACATGCCGTCCAGCCGCGCCGGGTCCGCGTAGCGCAGCAGGTGCCCCATCGCGCCCGGGCCGAAGTCGAGCACGATCGACCACACGCGCTCCTGGCCCGTCTCATCCACCCCGGTGGCCTGGAGCAGGTAGGCCGACGCCGGCGAATCCTTACCCGACATCGAGCCCGAACACCCGATAATGGTCAGTTTCACGATGCTTTTCCCTTCAGCTGGTGGACGCTTGCAACCTCCGGCCCGAGGAACCGGCGGGCAAGGGTTTGGAATTCGTGGGCGTCGCCCGTGGATTGGAAAGTATGAGTGGGGGCCGGGGACTGCGGGTCACGGAGCAAGTCGCGTGCCGTGAGCTCCCGGTACACGTCGCGCGCGGTCTCCTGCGCTGACGACACCAGCGCCACGTCGTTACCCATCACGTAAGAAATCACGCCCGCCAGGATCGGGTAGTGCGTGCAACCGAGTATGAGGGTATCCACCCCCGCGTCCTTGATCGGCGCCAGGTACTCCTCGGCCACCTCGAGCAGCTCCGGCCCAGTGGTGATCCCGTTCTCCACGAACTCCACGAACCGCGGCGCCGCCCGCGACGTGAGCGTAATGCTCGGCACCGCCGCGAACGCGTCCTCATACGCGCGCGACTTAATCGTGGCCCGCGTACCAATAATGCCGATCCGGTTATTGATGGTCACGCGCGCCGCCGCGCGCACCGCCGGGTGGATCACCTCCACCACCGGAATCCCCTTGGAGGCCGTGTAGCGCTCCCGCGCGTCGTGAAGCACAGCCGCGGACGCCGAATTACACGCAATCACCAACATCTTCACGCCCGAATCCACGAGCTCGTCCATGATCCCCAGCGCGAGCCGCCGCACCTGCGCGATCGGGCGCGGGCCGTACGGATTGTTGGCGGTGTCGCCGATGTAGGTAATGGATTCACCAGGCAGCTGGTCCATGATCGCACGGGCCACCGTTAGCCCGCCCACACCAGAATCGAACACGCCAATGGGTGAATCGTTCATATCGTGAATATTACCTTCGCAGGGCTTTATTCCTCACCGCCGTCACCAGTGAATCCTGCCACCAGGTGCTCATGGAATACACGATCGCGAGCACATCGTCCGTGCTGGGTTCGGCGTCGGTATCGCCGCTGTGAAAGGGCCGCACGCGCTCCTCGACAGCCCGGGAGGCGGCGTCATCGTCAATGCCGAGCCTTGCCGCGAGTACGAGCCGCACATCGTTCAGCGCGCTCATCCACGCCGGCGCGTCCTCGTTGGCCACGAGCACGTCCCCGCTCCCGTGCGCCGATTCCAGACCCAGGTAGACGGTCACAAGGTTCTCAATCTTCTGCGACGCCACCGACGTTTCCGTCAGCTCCCGCAGCTTTTTCGCCTCGTCCGGGTCCTCGCTCATGTCAGGCAGGAGATGTTCGACGACGACGTCATACGGGGCCCGCACCCTCGGCTCACCTTCCGCCGCGATCGCGTCCGCGATGTCCACGACGTCGGCCTCCAGTTCCGCGAGCGGATCGTCCGGGTCCACCGTCTGGGACCTACGCTCCGCCTCATGCTCCACGTCCGAGCCGAGCAAATAGACCGCGTCCTTGACGAGGCCGGCAAGGACGCGGCGCTCGTCGTCGTCAATGTGGGCCAAATACCCGCCGCGGGCAATGCGGAAGGCCGTCAGCATTCGGCCTCCTCAATCGTGGCGCGTAAGCCGTACGTGTGCATCTCCTGGGCGTCGCGCTCCATCTGCTCGCGCTGGCCCGTAGAGACAATCGCGCGGCCGGCATTGTGCACTTCCATCATCTTCGCATACGCCACCGAGGGGCCCATCGAGAAGTAGCTTTCGAACACCCACTGCACATACGTCATGAGATTCACCGGGTCATTATGCACAACGGTGCGCCAGCACGACGCCGACTGCTCCAGGCTCGCGCGTGGGCTCGACATCGGTTTTTCGATTCTCTGACTCCCGCTTACCACATTTTCCATAGTAGACCACCGCCCCAGATTCGGTGCGCAAACAAGCAGTGAAACGATGCGGAATCTCTTTGCCAAGAGGGTAACCTTGAAAGCATGACGAATAAGACGAGCACTGCCCTGCTCACTGATATGTACGAACTGACGATGATTGAGTCGGCGATGCAGTCCGGCACCGCGAACCGCCGCTCGGTCTTCGAAGTCTTCGGCCGCCGCCTGCCGGGCCACCGGCGCTACGGTGTGGTCGCCGGCGTCGGGCGCGCACTCGAGGCCGTGAAGAACTTCCGCTTCGGGCCCGAAGAGATTGACTACCTGCGCCAGGCCAACGTCGTGTCCGAAGAGACGCTCGCGTTCCTCACCGACTTCACCTTCTCCGGCGACATCTACGGCTATCGCGAAGGCGAGCTGTACTTCCCCGGCTCGCCCATCATGACCGTAGTGGGCACGTTCGCTGAGACGGTGCTGTTGGAAACCGTGCTGCTGTCCATCCTCAACTACGACTCGGCTGTGGCCACCGCCGCTTCGCGCATGACGATCGCGGCACACGACCGCCCCTGCCTCGACATGGGCGCCCGGCGCACCCACGAATGGTCCGCGGTGGCGGCCGCACGCGCCGCGGTGATCGGCGGGTTCACCGGCACGTCCGACCTGGAGGCAGGCCGCCTGTACGGGATCCGCCCGATCGGCACCGCCGCCCATTCCTTCACCCTCCTGCACGACTCGGAAGAGGAAGCCTTCCGCTCCCAGATCGCCACCATGGGCACTGGCACCACGCTGCTGGTGGACACGTACAACGTGGAGAAGGGCGTGGAGCTGGCCGTGCGCGTGGCACGCGAGGCGGGCGGCGAGCTCGGCGCGGTCCGCATCGACTCGGGCGACCTCGTGGCGCAAGCGTTCAAGGTACGCAAGCAGCTCGACGATCTGGGGGCGACGACGACGAAGATCACTGTCACCTCCGACCTGGACGAGTACGCCATCGCGGCGCTCGGTGCCGCGCCGGTTGATTCGTACGGCGTGGGCACGCGGCTCGTGACCGGCTCCGGCCACCCCACAGCCCAGCTCGTTTACAAGCTCGTGGCCCGCGAGCGCGCGGACGGCACCATGCAGGGCGTGGCCAAGAAGTCCGACTCGAAGACGTCGGTGGGCGGGCTCAAGGTGGCCGGCCGCACCCACGATGAGACGGGCCGCGCGCTCGAAGAGATCGTGGTGGCCGCCGACTCGTGGGAGGAGGGCCTGGCATATCTGGCCGAGCACGAGGCCCGGCCGCTGCAGGTCAAGCTGGTCGAGGGCGGGGTTGTCGACGAGCAGTACGTCGCACGCAACTCCCTAGCTCACGCCGCCGAGCAACACCGCAACTCCCGCGCGGCCCTACCGTACCCGGCCTGGCGCCTCTCCGAAGGCGACCCGGCCCTGCCGACCATCATGGTGGACATCGCAGAGCACCGCGCATAGGAACGCCCGGAATGGGGCGGGGCCGGGTCGCCAGACCCGGCCCCGTCTCCTATTTCCTGCCGACGAACCACTGTTGGATCTTCAAGATCCTGGCCTCCACCTCATCCAGCGAGGCGCGTGCCACCTCCGGTCCCCCGCACGCCCGGCGCAGGTCAGTGTGGATGAGCGCGTGCGGGCGCTGAGTCTTCGCCGCATAGGCCGCCACCAGGCTGGACAGTTGCTTGCGGGCCTCGCGCCGGCGCCGCGAATCTATAACAGTGCTGCGGGCCTCCGTGGCGCCCGCACCCTTCTTCTGTTCCGCCTGGCGCTCACGCAAGAGGGTGGCCACCTGGTCCGGCTCGAGCAGGCCGGGGATGCCGAGGAAGTCCGCCTCCTCATCCGAGCCGACCGCGGCCCACGAGCCGAAGTCGTCCCCGTCGAAAACCACCCGGTCAAACGTGGCGTCCGCCGAGAGGGCTGCGTACCCCACGCCCGCCAGCTCGTCGGAGGCCTTTTCGGCGCGATTGGCCGCCTCGAGCAGATCCTCCGGATCGTCCGATGCGACGTAGAGCGCGTGATCACGCTGCTTTTCCAGCTCGCCCGCCAGACCCAACAGGTGCGGGACCGACGGCAGGAACACTGACGCAGTCTCCCCGCGCGACCGCGAGCGCACAAAGCGGCCGATCACCTGGGCGAAGAACAGGGGCGTGGAGGTGGAGGTAGCATACACACCCACCGCGAGGCGCGGCACGTCCACGCCCTCCGACACCATGCGCACCGCTACCATCCACCGCTGCGTGCCGGCGGAGAATTCGGCGATGCGGTCGGATGCGCGGTCGTCGTCGGAGAGCACCACCGTGGGTTCCTCGCCAGTGATCTGGGCGAGGATATCGGCGTAGGCACGGGCGGTCTTGTGGTCGGTGGCGATCACCAGGCCACCGGCGTCGGGCATGCCCTGGCGGACCACGGTGAGCCGGTCATCAGCGGCGCCGAACACCGCCTTGATCCAATCACCCGAGGGGTTGAGCGCCGTCTTCCACGCCTGGGCCTCCATGTCCTTCGTCATGGCCTCCCCCAGCTGGGCGCTCATTACCTCCCCGTGCTTCGTCTGCCACTGCATGCTGCCCGTATAGGAGAGGAACATGACCGGGCGCACCACGTTATCGGCAAGCGCCTCGGCGTATCCGTACGTGTAATCGGCGCGGGAGCGCGGCACGCCATCGACGTCGGACTCGTACGTGACGAACGGGATCGCCGCCGAATCTGAACGGAACGGGGTGCCGGTGAGCGAGAGGCGTTGCTTGGCGGGCTCGAAGGCCACGCGGATACCGTCGCCCCAGCTCAACGCGTCACCACCGTGGTGGATCTCATCAAAGATGACGAGCGTAGAGCGGGCCGACGTGCGGTGACGGTGAAAGAGCGGGGCCCGGGCTACCTGCGCGTAGGTGACACAGGCGCCGTTGAAGGAGGCGCCCAGGTTGGCCTGGGAATTAGAAAAGTCCGGGTCGAGCTTCAGGCCCACGCGCCCCGCAGCATCCGCCCACTGATACTTCAGGTGCTCGGTGGGACACACCACCATAACTTCAGTGACGACCCTGCGCGCCATGAGCTCGGTGGCCACCCTCAACGCGAAGGTGGTCTTGCCCGCGCCCGGCGTCGCCACCGCGAGGAAATCCCGAGGGAGCGTGGCCAAGTACTGGTCGAGAGCCGCCGCCTGCCAAGCGCGCAAAGACCCAGCCGTTCCCCACGCAGCACGCTGCGGGTAGACAGGAGGAAGGTTCTGGGCTGCCGATACTGAAACAGAGCGGGGGTGCGGTGAGCGGGCGCTCACTTGCCGTCTCCGCCCGGCGGGTTCGGGCCAAACGGCCACTCTCCCCCGCCACCACCCAGGTTCTTGTAAATCGCCTTGCACGTGGGGCAAATCGGGTAGCGATCCGGGTTACGCACCGGAGTCCACACCTTCCCACACAGCGCCACCACGGGCCCGCCCTCAATCGCCGACTGCGTGTAGCGATCCTTACGCACGTAATGGGCGTAGCGATCCTCATCGCCCGGTTCACGCTCTTCGCGCGTGCGCTCCAGCGTTGCGGTGGTCGACTCCGGCGCCAACGACGGCGCGTCCGGCTGGCCCGGCCCGCCCGGGGCCTGGGGATCAGAATGAGGATCGGTAGACATGCCTCCAGTCTATTGCTCCCCTCCGACAATTTCGTGCCAAGCCCGGGTGGGAGATGCCACGTTGCCCGCGGGCATGAAAAAGCGCCCCTCGCGAGGGGCGCCTTTCCTTAAGTGACTTACTTGGCAACAGCCTTCTTCAGGGTGGAGCCAGCGGAGATCTTCACGCCGTAGCCAGCGGGGATCTCGATCTCCTCGCCCGTGCGCGGGTTGCGGCCCTTGCGGGCAGCGCGCTCGGTGCGCTCGACGGACATGAGGCCCGTGATCTTCACGGCCTCGCCAGCGGCGAGGGCATCAACGAGGACGGTCTGGAGAGCGGAAATGGCCTTGTCGGCGTCGGTCTTGGTGAGGCCGGACTCGTCGGCAATCTTGGCAATAAGCTCCGTGCGGTTGAGGGACATAGATCTACCTCTCAGTTTGTTCCTACAGTTCGGCTCGGATTGAACCGCTAGCGTTCAATTTAGCCGAAATACCGGGGTAAACACCAACTCTGTCTGGGTATTTCCACAAAATCATCATCGTTTTCACTCTCAGATGATCTCAGCATTCACACGCACCACATTATCCACAGAAAATGGCGGCGAGCCGCGAGTTTAGAACGCGAGAATGACGTGGACCAGTAGGATCTTCGCGATCATCGACAGGGCGAACACGGAGGCGTAACCGGCCTCGATTCGCTCGTCGGCCTCCTTCGAGCTGGCGAACGCGAGGATCGCCGGCTGGCCGAGCACCCCTGCCATGACGCCGGCCGTGCGCTGCGCGCTCACTCCCAGGATCCGGCCCATCACCAGGGTTACAAGCAGGACGACGATCGCGATCACGCTTCCCATCGCCAGCGCCTTGAGGCCTGCCACCGAGAACGCCGTCTGTGCGAAGGCCGGGCCCGAGGCGATGCCGACCGCCGCCAGGAAGAGAAGCAGGCCGAGTTGCCGGATCGTTTGGTTCGCTGCGCCCGGCAGCTGCCACACGAGCGGGCCCGTGCGGCGCAGGTAGCCCAGGATCATGCCCACGATAAGTGGGCCGGCCGCCGCCCCCAGGCTGAACGATCCGCCGTTCGACAGGCTGATCTCCACCATGCCCAGCAGCAAGCCGAGCACCATACCCAGGCCGAGCCCGACGGCGTCGACGGTGGAGACCGTCCGCTCGGAGTTGCCGAAGAAGTCCTCGATCGCGTCGTACTCTCGGCGCGGGAAGGCGACCATCACGCGGTCGCCGATCTCGAGGCGCTCGTGGCTACCCGCCAGCAGTTCGGCGTCCCCGCGCAGGATGCGGGTGACGACGGCGCCGAAGCGGCCGGGCAGGTTGAGCTCGGCCACCGTGGAGCCGGCGAGCTCCTTGTGCGAGACGGTGAAGGAGCGGAAGTCGACGCGTGAACGGTCGTCAGCGAGGTGCTCGGGAAGCACGTGGCCGATCGCCTCGATCGCGGCCTTTACCGCGTTTTCCCGGCCCACCACCACGATCTGGTCCTCCGGCTCGAGCTCCTCGCCCGGGCTGATCACGCGGGTCTTGCCGTTGCGCATGAAGTAAGACACGAGGATCTCCTGCTCGAGGTAACCCGGCACGGCCCGCAGCGAGATTCCGCGTTCGATGACGGCCGTGTTCGCCACGATCGACTGCCCCGCGACCGACGGGGTGTCGTTTCCCCCCGGCCATTTGCGTGACACGACCATCGACACGATGACAATCCCGAAAAATACCCCCATCGGGTAGCCCAGCGAGTAGCCGACGCCCGGCTCGGCCGAGCCGAGCGCCGCGTTCGCGGCAGCCAGCGCCGGGGTGCTCGTCAGCGCGCCGGCGAAGAGGCCTACGGATAGCTCCGAGCTCAGCCCGAACAGCGGGGCGAGCCCGATCGTGGCAACCGCGCCCACGATGACCGCGAACACCGTGCCGAGCATGAGCTTGTAGTGGCGGGCGAGGTCGGCGAAAAAGGTCTGGCCCGCGGACAAACCGACCATGTAAACGAAGAGAGCCAAGCCCAGGTTTTGCAGCAGGCCGAGCTGAGCGCCTAGCTCGGGCACAATGTTCCCGATGAAGAGCCCCACGAACAAAGCGGCAGCTGCCCCGAAGCGGAGCTTGCCAAACGGGATAATGCCGAGCACCCCACCTAGTGCCACCACAAGGAAGACCGTCATGAGCGGCGACGCGCTCAACAGATTTGCCACAACAAACCTTTCACATGTCAAATTCTTGGTCGTTACGATTCTAGCCGTTTGGGACCATTCAAGCCGCACCCGGCCGCCGGCTCAGCCCCCGAGGTGACGCACGGCATGCGCTCCAGCGACGGCGATCCCAGCCCACGCCACAGCCCAGAGGATAGAAGCAAAGGTTCCGATAATAAACAGCTCCCCCACGCGAGCACTGTTGTCATTACGAAGCTCGGGGTACCTGCCCAAGCCTTTGACGGCGAGCACGACCGCGATGCCGCCCGGGCACCCCGCGACCAGGCAAACGTACGTTGCGAGCCGCTCGAGTATCCCGATCCAACGTCCGCCGGGAAGGGAGCGCTGAGCAGAGAGCAGCGCGATCCGAGCTGGCTGCACATCACTGGAATCGATCCGACGTATGAAGGCACGGATCAGTCCGTTCCCGGACATGGCCGCAATGGCACACAAGCCATATATCAGGACGCCGAGGTATAGCACCTTCCCCCCCCCCAATCCAGAATTAAGTTAATATCTACATATGGCAACTATAAAGGATAAACCTACACGTGTGGCCGTGATCGGCGACCTCGTGAACTCGCGCGCTCACCGCGCCCACACACATGAGGCGCTCATGGCAGGCTTGGCAAGCCTGCCACCCGAGGCCGCCGACCTCGCCCCGACCGTGGGCGACGAAATCCAGGGAGACTTCCCCACACTTGGTTCGGCCATCCACGCCACACACCTCCTTCGCCTCTCCATGCTCGCACACGCCGCCGACATTCGTTTCGGGATCGGCGTGGGCGAGATCGTCGACATCGGCGACGGCATCCAGGATGGCTCCGCCTGGTGGCACGCACGAGAAGGGCTTGAGGCCGTCGAGAACCTCGCGGCCTCCCCCGGCTGGGCCGGCGTTCGGACGGGTTCTCCCGATATCAAGGCGCCGCTTCTCGCGGGCCTGCACCTCATCGACGCTCACCTCAGCAGCCTCAAACCAGGCGTCTGCGATAGCCTGCTCGGTCTGCTGCGCGGCGAGGCGAATCAGGACACCGCCACGCGGCTGGGCATCACCGCGTCAGCGAACACCCAGCGGATCAAGAGCAACAACCTGCGCCCGCTTGCCGCCGCTATACAGGCTCTCTGGGAGGCCTGAGCGCGCCCGGTCCTGCCGGCCGCTGGTGCCGCCCGGGCCGGCTATCGCCACCAGGTGTCCTCCGGCCCCACGGGCGTGGTGCGCTTGTGCCGCGAGCGCACCCATTTGCCCTCGAGGTTGGCGGCCGCACCGTCGGAGATCTGCTTGCCTTCGAGGTAGTCGTCGATCTCCTCGTAGGTCATGCCGAGCTCGTCTTCGTCGGTGCGCAGCGGCCGGCCGTCGAGCAGGTCGGCGGTGGGCACTTTCGCCCACAGCTGTTCCGGTGCGCCGAGGTACTGCAGCAGCGCCCGCACCTGCCGCTTGTTGAGCCCGGCGAGTGGCAGGATGTCCGCGCCGCCGTCGCCGAACTTGGTAAAGAAGCCCACGGTGTTCTCGGCTGCCTGGTCGGTGCCGATGACGAGCAGCCCGAGGTCGCCAGCAATTGCGTACTGGGCCACCATACGCTGGCGGGCCTTGACGTTGCCCTTGTTGAAGTCGGTGATCTCCATGCCCATCGCCTCGCGGTACGCGCGCTCGATGCCCCCGGTGGCCTCCTTGATGTTGATCGTCACCTCGCGATCGGCGGCCACCCACGCCATCGCGGCGGCGGCATCAGTCTCGTCCGCCTGCACGCCATACGGCAGGCGCACAGCGTAAAAGGCCGCCTCGTGCCCCTCGGCCCGCAGCTTCTCGGCCGCGAGCTGCGCCAGCCGCCCGGCGAGCGTGGAATCTACCCCACCCGAAATCCCGAGCACGAAGCCGGCCGTGTGCGTAGCCAACAAGTAGTCGCACAGGAACTGGACGCGCCGCTCCACCTCCCGCACCGGGTCAATCTGGGGCTGCACGCCCGTGGTCTCAACAATGTGCTGTTGCAACGGATGGAACATGCTCCCCAGTCTAACCTCCCGCGCCCCCGCGGGCATGGCGGAGGCCCGGAGCCGCACGTCTCCCGACGCCGACCGGACAGACCCGCCGACAGGGCCAACCTGGCTGTGGCCTACTTTTCCAGACCCATGTCGAATCCCTGCCCCTCCACGTAACGGAAGAAGTTCACCTGCGGCCCTGGCATGCCGATGCGCGCCACCTGGGTGGTGAAGGCATCCACGCGCCGGTTCACGTCGCGCAGGTCGTAGTAGGTGTGCATGTCGGCGTCGTAATCGGACAGCGCCTCCATCCACGAATCGGGCTCGCGGTAGACGTCGGTCATCACGCGCAGTCCCGTGGGGATGCGCGGCTTGAGCTGCGGGTTTTGCGCCGGCTTGCCGAGCATCATGCCGAGCACCGGGAAGGTGTAGCGCGGCAGGGCGAGAACCTCGATGAGGCGGGCGTAGTCGTTGAGGACCGAGCCCAGGTGAGTCACGCCCAGCCCCAGGCTTTCCGCCGCCACGGACATCGACTGGATCATGAGTACCGCGTCCGTGAAACCCTCGCGGAACACCACCGGCGACGCCGCCGGCGCCGGATCCAGCCCCTGCTCCTCGCGGATGCGCACCGAACGCCGCGCGTCCACGATCCCCACGATCAGCTCCGGCGCCCGCGCGATGTAGGGCTGCTTGCCGATCGTGGCCAACTCCTCACGCTTAGCCTGGTCCTTGACCCGGATGAGCGCCGCGTGCTGGAGGCCGCGCGAGGTGGAGGTACGCATCGCGACCTCAAACAGGGCCTCCATCGTCTCCTCGGGGATCGGCTCCCCGGTGAATTCGCGGATGGAGCGGTGGGCGAGCTGGGTCTCGATCGTCAAATTCATAGCACCAAGGATAGGTGGAATGACCAACGGGGATTGTGAGCGGTGCTACGTTAGACCTATGAGTATTCGCATTAGGCCAGCTACCGCGCTCGACGCCACCGCGGTCGCCGACGTCCACCGCACCTCCTGGGAGGACACCTACCGCGGCCTCCTTCCCGACGACGTCATCGCCCGCCACACCATCTCCATGGACGGGGTGTGGATGGCGCGCCTCGCCGACCCCGGGCCCACTACCACCTGGGTCGCTACGCACGACGACGTCGTTGGCTTCATCCTCGTGGAAGCGATGGGGCCGGGCCATCCGGCACCCCTGCGAGTGGGCGGGCTCTACCTGCGCCCGGAGGTCAAGCGGCGCGGATACGGTACGGCGCTCCTCGAGTATGCGATCGCGGACGTGCCGGCGTACACCGAGGTGGCCGTGTCAAACCGCGGGGCCATGGAGTTTTGGGAGCGCCTCGGATTTAAGCAAACCGGCGCCGAGTTTGACGAGGCCTTCGGCGCCCACATCGCCACCCTCGTTCGGGAAGGATAACCATGATGTCTACGCGCACCGATCTGCGCCTTGTGCCCACCACCGAATCCGACCGCACCTATATCGCTCGGCTCAACTTCCTCACCGACACCTTCGGCGACGAACTCGGCGACCTCCCCGATGACTTCGACCAGTGGCACGACTACTACGTGGGCAACTGGAAGCCGGAGCTCGGCGGACTCATCGCATGGAAGGGCAACGTTCCGGCTGGCGGGTCGTGGCTCATGTGGGGCACCGACGACTACCACGGGTTTGGGCACGTGGCCGAAGGCGTGCCGGAGCTGGCGATCGCGGTTGAGCGCCGGTATGCGGGGTACGGGATCGGGTCTCGGCTCATCGACGGCGTCACCGAAATTGCGCGGGGCGCCGGGGCTCCCGGGATCTCGCTGTCCGTGGACCCCGCGAACGAGCACGCCCACCGCCTCTACCTGCGCTTGGGCTTCGAGCCCACCGGGCTCGAGGCGCACGGCCACCAGGTGCTGCTGCGCAAGTTCTAGCCGGGCTCGGCCAGTCTGGGCGGGCTGGTCCGGCAGGCCGGCACACCGCATGCCGGCCTGCCGCTCCTCCCGCATGCCGGCTTCGTTTTCGCGTCACGCAAAGTGTTTTCTCGTCACTCAAATCGCCGATTTAGGTGACGGGAAAACACTTTGCGTGTGTCGAAACCGGTTACGTGTGCCGAAACGCAAGGCTTCGGCAAACCGGAGTGGTGGTGGCGAAACAAGTTGAATGCCACGGGATGCAGTTGGGGGCGGGCGCCATCGCCGCCCGCCCCCAACCGATAGGCGCTAGTTACGCGTTAGCACGGCGCCGGATGAGCGCACCCACCAGGAGCAACGCTCCCGCCAGGGTTGCCACCCCCGTCACCGCTGCACCCGTGTAGGACAGCGATCCCTTCTCAGGCGCCTTCTGACCAGCCTGCCCGCCAGGCGTACCCGGCTTCTGCCCGTCAGTCGTGCCAACCTGGCCCGGCACCCACGTATGACCACCGTTGGCATCGGGATCGGTGAGGTCGCCATCGTCGATGCCCGGGACGAACGTGTCATCCGGGTTGGGCGTCGGATCAACCGGGTCCGGTTCCGGGTCCGGGTCCTTGACCACTTCGAACGGCACCGCGGCCGCCGACGTGTTGCCGGCCTTGTCGGTAGCGTCCACGACGATTTCGTGCTCGCCAACCTCGAAGTCGGGCCCGACCTCGAAGCTCAACAGGGTCACGCCCTCAACGGCGCCAGCCTCACCAGCCTCACCATCGGCATCGGTTTCCTCAATTCCGGCCTCGCGCAGAGCCACCGCACTCGGCTGGCCACCCACCAGGTCCTTACCCTCGTCGAGCAGGATCCCGGCGCCAGGCGCCGGCGTCACCACGGTCTGACGTGCCACAACGGCTTCGCCATCCACGTACACAGTGGCGTCCGACAGGTGATCGTCGGTGACCCGGATATTGACCGTCTGGGTCTCGCTGGCCTTCATCTTCGCCTCGGGCTCAAGATCCACCTCAATCACCGGCGCCACAGCGTCCACCACCACGGGGATGAGCTGCGCGAACGCGTTACCCAGGTGGTCTTCGAGGAGCACGAGGATGGTGTCGCCGTCGGCGGCCGCCACCTTCGTGGCGAAGTCGCGGGCGTTGACCGCTGCGCCCGGGTCGTCGATTGTGAAGAACTGGTCCACGTGGTCGCCGTTGATGGACAGCACGTAGCCGAAGGCGTTATCGGAGACCGTGCCCGCGAACTCGACCTCGCCGGCCTCGCGCAGGTAGAGCGCGCCGTCAGGGTTGACCCCCGGTTTGCTCATCTCGATCTTCGGGGCCGTCAGGTCAAGTAGCACCTTGACCTTGTTGTCCACCAGCACCGTGCCGTCCACATCCGTGATACGTACGTTGAAGCCCGTGATGCCCTCGCGCAACGCAACCGGGGTTTCGAACGTGCCGTCCTCGGCCACCTCTACCGGCTCGCCGTTCACCAGGAACGAGCCCGGCACCCGGTTGAACCTGCCGGCGTACAGGTAGGTGTACTCGCCGTCTTCCCCGGCGCTCAGCGCGTCGTCGTCGGCGGTCACCACGTTGAAGTTCTGGTTGAAGCCGAGGTTCGCCTCGAGGGCGAGCGGGGTGGACGCGTCGGCGGGTGCGAGCACGATCGTGCCCACGCCCAGGTTCCCGGCGGCGTCGCGCGCGTGGACGGACAGGGTGAGCCGCCCGGGGCTGACGGGCACGTCGGCGGTAAAGCGCCCGTCGACCACCTCCACCTCGTCCCCTTCGATGCTCACCGTCACTGCGCCGAGGTTGTCGGCCACGGTGCCCTCGACCTTCACGACTCCGGCCTCCACCTGTGCCGCGATCTCGTCCCGGTTCGCCGGGGAGGTGATCGTCACGACGGGCGGCTCCGTGTCACAGATGAAGGTGAAGGTCTTCGTAGCCACCACCTCGCCGTCGGCGTTCAACGCCTCGACAGTCACCGTGTTCTCGCCCTGCACCACGCTGGGGCGGATCTCGAAGCGGCCCGACTCCGGGACTTCCACCTCGGCGTCGCCGGCGCGGACCTTGACCACGTCGGAGGCAGCGCGGCCGGTGAGCACCAGCTTGCCGTCCTCCACCAGGAGCTCGTCGGTCTGATCGGACTCGGTGTTCTTGTTGATGTAGTCGAGGTCGGCCAGTGTCGGCTCGGACTCGATGACGAGCTTGTCCCCCAGCGTCACGGTCTTGCGCACCACGTTGATGGCACGGTCGGAGGTGTAGATCTCGAAGTAGCCCACCGAGTCGGCCAGGCCGCCCGGGATCGTCATCGTGTAGACGTCATCCTCGGGCTCGCCGGCGCTGATCACCACGGACGAGGGCCAGGTGAAGCGGCCCTGCACCGCATTAATCCCGGAGAAGTCGTCGGTGACCTTGACGCGAACCACGTAGTCGCCGTCGTCGTTCTTCTCGGTGGACAGGATCTCCAGCTCGGGCGCCACGCGGTCGATGCCGAAGGGCATGTCGAGCGTCTGCGGCTCCCACGCATCACCCATGCGGGCCGAGAGGCGGTAGAAGTACTTTCCGTCGGGCAGGTCCTCGAAGGCCACGGTCTGCGGGTTATAGACCTTGCCGTCGAAGCGGATGTCGGAGAAGTCGGTCTGCGCGGCGTTGACCGGCGATTCCAGTTGCTCCTTCAGCGTGGGGCGGACCAGCTCGTCCTGCGAGCCGATCTCACGCACCACCTTCTCGCTCTCATCCAGGATCGACACCTCCACGCGCTTGGCGTTGCGCAGCAACGCCACCTTCGCAAACACGGCGTCGGCCAGCCCGTCGTTGTTGGGCGAAATGAACTGCTCGCCGTCGCCGAACGTGTAGAGGCCCTCATTGATGAAGGTGTAGAGCGAGGTCTGGGTGAAGGTGGTCTCGCCGTCCGACAGGATCGGAGCATCGAAGCCCTCGTAGGCGGGGTTGTCGATGATCGGCTCGGCGTTCCAGTCACCCGCGAAGCCGAGGTAGGGCACCGACAGGTCCGGCTGGTCCTCGTCCTTCGATTCGAAGGTGACCCAGCCCTGCGTCCAGTGGTCCTCGCCCGAGACGCTCAGCGTGTACGTGACCTCGGCACTACCGCCGGCCGGCACGATAACCTCCGTGCCCGACGCCGCAATCGCGTCCGTGTCCGAACAGTAGGTGGTGGTGAACTCCTTGCTCACCTCGTCCTCGTTAACCACGCACGTGGCGCCCGCGGTGAACGCGCGATCGATGTCGCCGTCGTTTTCCAGCGTCACCGTGAACGACGTCGACCCATCGACTTCCTTCAGCGCCACCACCGGCTCGCCGCCCACGGTGGCGTACACCTGCGTGTCAAGTGCATCGTCCACCTGGACCAGGCCGGCGCCCACCTGCCGCGGAGCGTAGGGCACGCCGTCGTGGTCAAGGATGAGCGCGGTGTTCGACAGGGCCACGCGGTTACGCAGCACAACCTCTGCGCGCGAGCGCCCGGTGCCGTCCCCCTCGGCCTTCTGGATCATGAGCGCGGCGACGCCGGCCACGTGCGGGGCGGCCATCGACGTGCCGGACTGGGTCTCGTAACGGTTGTCGTTGACCGTGGAGTACACGTTGCCGCCGATCCCTGCGATCTCCGGCTTGAAGCCGAGCTCGGGGCCAGCGCCCCACGAGGTGAACGTGGAGGGGGTCATCGCCGCCGGGTTGGCCTGGATCAGCGCCTCGCTGGTGAGCGACACGGTGGTGGTGCCCTGGGCGATCATCTCGAGCAGCTTAACACCGTCCGTGTGGCCGATGAAGGCACCCGGGATTGTCACGTTCTCCAGGCCGGCCATGCCCGCGAACTCATCCCCGCCCTCTTCGTGGTTGTAGACGATGACGCCGGCAGCGCCCGCCGCCTGGGCGTTGAGGAACTTGTCACTGAACGGGATCTCACCGCGCTGGATGAGCACGTACTTCCCGGCAAAGTCCTTGCCCAGCACGTCGTCAACCTTGCCCAGCCCGCCATCGACGATCTCCATCGGCGTGCCGTCAGTGGAGCCGGCCTGCAGCTGGTGGGCGAAGTCGTACTCGCCGGCGTCGTTCTTCGCCACGCCCCGGCTGTTGATCGTGGTGGCGTTCTCGACCGACGCCACCGACCAGGCTCCCGTGCCCGTGGAGGGCGAGCCGACCGTGCCGTCGTCGAGGAGTCCGAGTGCGTCGTCGTTCACGCCCGTGGGCGAGCCGTTCTGGCCCTCGTTGCCCGCGGCCACGATGACCTCGACGCCGGCCGCGCGAGCCTTCGCGATCACGCGCTGCTCGCCCACCGACTGGCCCTCGTTACCGTTGGGGTAGCCGAGCGAGAGATTGATGACGTCAGCACCGCGGCGCACGGATTCCTCGACAGCGGCCATGATGTCGTCGGCCGCGGCACCGGTGCGGTTCGGGTCGTTGGAGAAGACCTTCATCGCGAGCAGCTGGGCGTTCGGGGCCACGCCGTTGATCCGGCCGTTCGTGGCGACGTCGGCATCCTCGCCTCCGTTGGCCGCCACGATGCCGGCCACGTGCATGCCGTGCTGGGAGGCGGTGGTGTCCTTGACCTCGGTGTTGCCGTCGGCGAAGTTGTAACCGTAGGGCACCTTCGCGGTGAACCCGGGCTCGGGGGCGAGCTTGGTGTCCACCCCGTCGTCGAGACGCATGTCCTGATGGGCGATGTCGATGCCGGTGTCGACGATCGCGACCACCAGCCCCTCCCCGTCCACGCCGTGGTTTTCGGCCGCGGTGTCCACCTGGGTCAGCGTGGTGGCGGACTCCATTGACGGGTAGTAAACCCGCATGCGGTCGACGGCGACCACGCCCTTTTCGCGCGCCAGCTCGGCGATCGCGCTTGCCGGGATGTAGGCCGAGAAGCCGTTGACCAGGTAGCTGAACTGGCGGCGCAACGTCATGTTGTACTTGGCCGCGAGCGCCTTCGCCGTCGCGTCAACCTTGCCTGCGCCCGAGTCGAGCGTGACGATGACGGGCACGGTCTTTACCGACTTTTCGGCGGTCGTGGACGGAGCGGGTGGTGCGGGCGGTGGTTCTGGTGCGGCCATTGCGGGCACAGAGCCGAGGCTCAGCGCAAGAACCGCAAGCCCGGCGATCAATTGCTTCTTCATTGATTCACTTTCGTGCAGTGTTGTGCGAACACGTATATTTCGCCATGAATCAGGCCCCGGTGCCACGTGCGCCCACATACTGAACGCCCAGGTGGCAGGCCTGCCGCCACCCCGGCGGGCTGGCTTCGGTTTCGCGTCACCAAAAGTGTTTGTTCGTCACTCAAATCGCCGATTTAGGTGACGAGAAAACACTTTGCGTGTGCCGAGCAGCGTTGTCTGCCAGGTTGCGCCCGATGGGCCATGAGCTGATCGGCGTCGTCGAGGAGGCGACGAAGGCGGCGCGGGCCGCCGGGTGACAGCGCGGCCTAGCCGTAGAGCTTGATGCACTCCTCCACGATGTCCCAGAACTTCTCCACATCCACGTCCACCGCCACGTCGGAGTTCTTTTCCTTCTCCGACATGCCGAAGATGTCGCAGTTCGTGCGACCGTAGGAGGCCTCGCTTCCCAGGTCAATGTCGGTGCGCATGTGCTTAACCGTGACGACCGAAGGGTCGATGAGGTAGGCGATCGTCGTCGGGTCGTGAAGCGGGGCGCCCTCCCAGCCGAAGGTGCGCTTCTGCGACAAGTTGAAAAAGCCCATCATGTCGGTGAACAGCTTGCCAGCCGGGTTGTCATGCTTGGCCATGCGCTCGAGCACGTGCGGCAGTACGAGTACCTTGCGCGTGATGTCCAGGCCCATCATCGTCACCTTCACGCCGCTGTTGAAGACGACGTGGGCAGCCTCGCCGTCGGCCCAAATATTGAACTCGGCGGCCGGGGTGACGTTGCCCAGCTGGTAGCTGCCGCCCATGAGCACGACGCCTTTGATCTTGCCGATGATCTTGGGCTCCAGGCGCATCGCCATCGCAATGTTGGTGAGCGGGCCGGTGGGGACGAGCGTGATGTCGCCGTCAGAGGCGAGGAGAGTTTCGATGATGTACTGGACCGCGTGCTTGTCCTCGATCTCGCGGGTCAGCTCGGCGAAGACGGGGCCGTCCAGGCCCGAGTCGCCGTGGACGCGCTCCTCCACCGGGCGGTTCGGGATCACCATCGGGTGCTCCAACCCGCGGTAAACCTTGACGTCCAGGCCGAGGTACTGCACCACGTTGAGGGCGTTGCGTGTGGTTTTTGCCAGGGTCTGGTTGCCGTGAACCGTGGTGATGCCGAGGAGGTCAATTGCCGGGTGCTTGGCGGCCATGAGGATGGCGGTGGCGTCGTCATGACCGGGGTCGCAGTCGAGGATGATTCTGTGGGGCTGAGGCATGTCAAGTCCTTTCCTGTCAGGTGTTTCATTCTACGCACGATGGGGAAGACAGACACGCGCAATAGCTGGCCACACCGATAATCTGGGCCCGGTGTCGGGAGCTGTGGCCGCGGACCGATGACTCCGGATGGACACCGGTAATCTGGGCGGCCGAGGCCAGTTTTGCCGCGGCACTCCTCGCGCTTAGAATCTGCGGGATGACCTGAGCCGCATCTGCATATATGGGCGGATGCGGCCGAAACCGTTGGAGTGCTCTAGGTTTTTAGGTCCAGGTG
>NZ_KV793365.1:0-180842 GCF_001808465.1 Trueperella sp. HMSC08H06 | reverse complement strand
CGCGACGGCGTAACCGGACGATCCATCACCTGACACTGAGAAGGCACCAGCTCAGCAATCTCCTCCTGCGTCATCGGGCGCGTACGAGACTCAGTGGTCACAACCCGGTCACCGACGACCCACTCGAGCTTGTCAGCATCCCACACGAACTCCGTGGTGGTCACCGTCCGCTCCTGATTGAAGGTGCGATCCTCGATGTTAGGAGTCGTGTCCTTCCACTCGGAATACTCGACCTTCACCTCAGGCTGGGCCGGGCGCTCCAACTCAAACTCCCACGAGGTCTCAGCGTCCGCTGCGAGGACATAGCCATCCGCAGCTACGGCAGTTACCGTCACGGTCTGACCAGGCTTCACCTCAACAGTTCCGGTGACCTCCCGATCACCGACCTTGTAAACCACACCCTCAACGGTCGGGATCGTGATGACACCAGAGTCCTGATCAAAAGCCGGATCCTCCGGAGTGACCTGCGTCGGCAACGCCGGCATCGAGAACTCCCACGAAGCCGGAGCGCCCTCGGCCAGGACATAACCCTCCTTGGCCACAGCAGTCACCGTGATCGTCTGACCCGGCTCCACGTTCACCGAATCCTGGACAACGTCCTCACCAACCTTGTAATCCACGCCCGTAACGGACGGGATCGTCACAACACCGGTCGCCATATCGAGAACTGGCACCTCCGGAGTCACTTCCTTCGGCTCAGGTGCGGCCTTCTCCTGGACGAGCACCACTGCCGAGCGGGCGGGAATCGTCACCGTACCTGTCTCGGAATCCCACGTCGTACCCTGAAGGACCGGATCATCATCCTGGCCGTCGGTGAGAACGGGCGAGAGCGAGAGCGTCAGGCCCTTCATCTCGTCGATGCCCTGGCTCAACTCCACCGGAGAAGCGTTGATCGCCACGAGCAGGCCGTCCGAGTCCGGATCGACGTCGGCGCCGACCGTGTCGTCCACGCGCATGAGGATGAGGCCCGCCTGCTGATCCTTGCCCGCACCCGGGAAGGTCACCTTCTCCTTGACGAGTTCAGCAGAGCCGAGCGTCAAGAGCGGGTGAGCGTGCCGCAGGCGAAGCAGCTCGAGCGCTTGGGCATGCGCCTTGGCGAGGTCCTGCGGGGAGGCCACGTTCGCAGTATTCTCCAGGAACGGCTTCATGGCATTCCACTGCACGTCGTTGTCCCGAGCCGGAGGAAGACCCACACCGAAGTTGTGCTTCTGGCCGGTCCAGTCGATTGCGTTGAAGTAGTCTCCCGAGTTGTAGGAGTTGCGATCCATCGACTTTGAGCGCAGCAGGTCAGTGCCCGCGTGCCAGAAGGACGGGGACTGGCCGAATGTGACCGTCGCGAGCGAGACGGTATTCATCCGCACGCGCGTATCCATGGTCGAATCGGCCGGTAGCTTCCACATGTTCGTGTCAAAGAGCGTCTCGTTGTCGTGCGCGTCGACGTAGTTGACGTTCTCCTCCGGCGAGATGGCGTAACCTGCCTTCTGCCCGTTGTAGTCCAACTGATCGCCGCGCTTCTCCTCGCCCGAGCTGGTGACGAACGTGAAGTCCTTGAGGTTGCCCGCCATGCCAAGACGGATGAGGTCCTGGTTATGCCTCAGGCTTGCCAGCTGATCGTCGCTCGCCGAATTGAGCGCGTTCGGGTCCGTGTATTGGCCGTTGCCAAAGCCCTGGCCTTGCGACTTGTTCGAATCGAACCCGCTTCCACCATGCACGGCGTCGCGCAGCCGGTCGTTGAACGAGCCGATCCCGGTCCCGTCCAGCTGCCCCTGCGTGGCCTGCTCGAAGCGCTTGTTGTTCTGAACGTCGTCGCCGAAGTTCCAGCCCTCGCCGTACATGTAGATGTTCTTGCCGTCAACCCCGTCCTTCTCCGGCGTCAGCTGCGCAAGCCCGGCCTGGATGGCCTCCATGTTCGCCCGCGAGTGATGTCCCATGAGGTCGAAGCGGAACGCGTCAATCTTGTAGTCGCGCGCGAGCGTGACCACCGAGTCAACCATGAGCTGTTCTGCCATCGCGTTCTCGGTGGCGAGGTTCTCACAGCAGGTGGAATTTGCCACCGTGCCGTCCGCGTTCAGGCGGTGGTAGTAACCCGGCACCACCTTGTCGAGCACCGACTTCTCGCCCTGGCCAGACTGGGCCGTGTGGTTGAACACCTGATCGAGGATCACCTGGTAGCCCATCGAGTGAAGGGCGCCGACCATCTCACGGTAGGCCATCGTGCGGTTCGCACCCGACTGGTTCTCCTCCGCCGCGTACGAGCCCTCCGGGGTCATGTAGTGGTAGGGGTCGTAACCCCAGTTGAACCCGTCCTCATCGGCCACAGCCATGACCGCCGCCTGCTGTTCCGACGACGCCGCCCCGGCATCCGGCACTGACGCCACCTTCTGTTCGGCGCGCTTTTCGGGAATCGTGGCGATGTCGAAAGTGGGCAGGATGTGAACCATGTTCATGCCCGCCGCCGCCAGCTCGCGCAGCTGCTTGACACCGGCGGAGTCCTCGAGGGCGAACGCCTCGTAGGTTCCCCGGAGCTTCTCTGGGACGGTCGTGTCCCCGATCGAGAAGTCGCGCACGTGCAACTCGTAGATGCTTCGCGCCGAGTCATTCGTGATGACGGGCGCTTCGCTGGTTTGCCAAAGCGTTGGCATATAGTCCGGATCCGACAGGTCAACGAGCACCGAGTGTGTCGAGTCCACCGTCAGGCCCACCGAATACGGGTCGGTCACCACGTTGTGCTCAACCTGGTTGGTCGAGGGCACAAAGACCTCCACGTCGTAGCGGTAGGCGCGGTTCTTCCAGGCACTTTCGCCCGTGATCGTCCACGTGCCATCCGCCTGATGCTCCATCGGCAACGACGCCGGATCGCCCGTCGCGTCCTCAGAGTCGAAGAGCTGCAGCGCGACCGACTTTGCCGTGGGAGCCCACAGTTTGAGGGTAGGAACGCCGTCGTTGAAGTGCACACCGAGCCCGCCAGCCTCACGCGCCGCGGAGGCGTAGAGAGCGTCGAGTACGCCCGGAATCTGCAACCCTGTGAAGGCGACCGGCGTCCCACTGGCGTCCTTGGCGAGGATCGCAAGGTTGCCTCGCAGGGCCTCCTCAACCGCGGAGCGCTCCATGGCGACCGTCAGCGTCTCATACCCGCGCAGATGCCCGCGATTCTTCAGCTGCTCCGAGGACAGTCCCGAGCTCGAGTGTGTCATCTTCGCCAGCTTGGTCGCGCCATCTCCGGCCACCGCCCCATTCGCCACGGACAGCGCACCTGTGCCGCCCCACAGTTCGAACGTGAGGTCGGTGCGCCCGCCGGTGAGCGCGCCCGGCCAGGCGAAAGTGGACTCATCCACCCAGTAAGCCGTGCGCTCGCCCTGGCCCGCGACCGGGACGTCACCTTCCGAAATCTCCAAGACGTGGTCCGAGATGCGGTAAGTAAAGGTGATGAGCTTGTTCGCGCCGACGGTGAAGTGATAATTATCAGCGCTATTGGGGGTGCCGCCAGGACCGTAGTTCTCTGCCCATCCTCGCCCATGAGCGACCTTCACCTGGTAGTCCCCCTGCGCGATCTTGGACGTGGAGAAGGTATAGGTGCCATCCCCGTTCGGGAACATGAGCGTGGCCAAGCACGCCGGGTTCCAATCCGCGCCGAAATCGCCAGACGGCTGACAGCCGAGCGTGGCATTGAAGTTGCCCGGGAGCGTCACGATCGGATCCGTGGCGGTGTTGAAGAACTTGTGGCTGACGGGGTTGTAGAAGAAGGTGACGTCCGTCTCCTCATCAAGGGTGTAGGCGACGTTCTGCCCCTTAGGCACGCCTCCTGCTCCGTAGTCCACGTCCCACGATCCGCCGATCGCCACCTTGTACTGGTATGAGCCCTTGGGCAGCTTCCACGTGCCCATGTAGAGCCCCGAGGCCTCGTCGAGGGTGAGGCGCGCGTCCACGCACGCAGGGTCCCAGTTTCCGCCGCACCCCATGGCCTGCTGGTGCGTGCCAGGGAGGACGACGTCGTTCGCGCCGATTCCCGCCGGTGCGGGCGCGGCAGAACCCAGGTCGGTACCGACGACCAGAAGGCCGGAGCCGGCCACCTTGCTGCCGTCCGCGTCAACCGAGACCGCGCGCACCTCGACGAGCGTGCCCGCCGGAAGTCCGAGATCGGCAAAGACACGCGGCTGGTCACCCTCGGCCACACCGAGCGGCGCGTATTCTTCGGTCCCCACCGGCCGGTAGGAGAAGGAGGTCTCCGCCCAGCGGTGGTCGGCGATATCCGCGGTCACCGAGGTAAGCCCGTTTTCGGGAGCCCCGGTCGACACCGCGATCGTCTGGCTCTGTCCTGCGTCAGCCACCTGCGTGTTCGCCTTGAACACGACCGCCGACAGCGCCGGCACCGTGAGGCTCACGGTATCCGTGGCAGTGACCGAATCCTGCGTCCCGTACAGCGGCGAGTAGGTTGCACCCGGGGTGAGGGTGGCAAACGTGGCCTCCTTCGCAGAGTCGGAGTTGTTGATGGCCACGAGGTATTCGACTTTCTCCTGGCGATCCACGCGGGCGAAGGCGAAGACGCCCTGGCCGTCGTCGTAGTGGAGAGTGGTCTGCGAGCCGGTGCCCAGCGCCTTGTGCTCGCTACGCAGGTTAGCGAGCGCGGCGATGTGCGTGCTCATCTCCGTCTCGCCGAAGCGGTCCTGCGAACCCGCGGGCGTGCCGTCGAGCAGCTTGTAGTTCTGGTATTCGGCGGTCTGCGTGGCGAACAGGGATTCGCGAGCGCCCTTGTCCGCGCCGTCGCCCACCAGGCCCTGCTCGTCGCCGTAGTAGAGCACGGGCTGGCCGCGCGTGAGGTACATCAGCGTGTGGGCGAGCTTGGTGCGGCCCATCGGGTCGGAGCTACCACGTAGGAGCCAGCCGATGCGACCCTTGTCGTGGTTGCCCAGGAAGGTGGGCATCGCGGCCGCCGACGAGTGTGGGGTGGTGTAGTAGGAATCAGCCGCGAAAGCCGAGGCGAGCGCCTTGGCCGAGCCGCCACCCGCGTAGCCCTCCGCCCAGGACTGGAAGGCGAAGTCGAGCACCGCATTCATGCGGGTGTCACGCAGGTAGGGGGCGAGCAGGTGGGTCTGGGCGTCGTAGACCTCGCCGAACATGAAGAAGTCGTCGTTCCCTTGCTTGGCCGCGTAGTCGCGGATGACGTCGGTGAACTCCTGCCAAAACTCGAAGTTGACGTGCTTGACCGTGTCGATGCGGAAGCCGTCCACACCGAAGTCCACCCATGCCTTGTAGATGTCGATCATGCCGTCACGCACGGTCTTGTGCTCGGTCATGAGGTCGTCAAGATCGCCGAAGTCCATGTAGGTGGCCGGTTCACCCGCCGGCCACGACGAATCATGCCCTCGGTTATGGTAGAGCGTCGGATCGTTGAGCCACTGTGGGTACTTCGCGCTCTCCATGCCATCCGGGATGAGGGGCTTGTACGGGAACGACGTGGCGGCGTCCATCACCGGGAACGTGTCCGACGTCGCGTAGTCGGCCGGGTCGAACGCCGCGCCGCTCGCGTCCTTGTACGGGGTGTCCTTCTTATAGATATAAGGAGGGTTCTGCCCCTCATGGCCTTCGTAATAGATGACGTCCGCCGTGTGGTTGGCGATGATGTCGAAGTAGACCTTCATCCCCTTCTCATGAGCCGCCGCGATGAGGTCCTTCAGCTCCTGATTCGTGCCGAAGTGGGGGTCGATCTGCGTGAAGTCCGTAACCCAGTAGCCGTGGTAGCCCGCCGACGCATCCGCGCCCGTGCCCTGCACGGGGCGGTTGACGAATGACGGGGTTAGCCAAATCGCGTTCTGGCCCAGACCCTTGATGTAGTCAAGCTTGTCGTGGATGCCCTTGATGTCGCCGCCATGGAAGAAGGCACGGTCGGCCGGGTCGAAACCGGTCTCCATCCGGTCTGTCTTCGTGCAGTCGACCGGTAAAGCGCCGTCGGCACCGGCGTGACCCGTGGCGATACACCGATCATTATCCGGATTGCCGTTGTTGAAGCGGTCGGTCAGCAGGAAGTACATGTTGCGGTCGGCCGCCGGGTCCCTGTAGGGCGCGGCAATCAGCGACGCGTCGGAATCGGCGTACTCCCCCGGCAGGCCCGGGTCGGAGACGAAGACCTTCTTATTGACGTCGTCGAACGAGAAGCGCAGCGTCCGCGCATCGTCCAGGACCAATGGATAGTTGCCGTCCTTATGGCCATCCATCCCGTAGGCGCCGTCCCACGAGTTGTTGATGGTCACCTTGAAGGCGTGCTCCCCCGCCGGGATCGTCAGATCGGCTGTCCAGATCCGATCCCCATCCGGATCCTTCAGTGAGGTGGCGCCACAGGCCTCATCCCAGTTCTTTGGGCAGCCGAGGGCATCTTGGAACGTGCCGGCAACGGTCACGTTCGACGTCGCTGCAACAGCGGGCGTGGCAAAGCCAACAAATACCGGCAGTCCCACCGCCATGGCCAAGAGTAGGCCGAGGGCGCGGATCAGCCGCGAATCCTGTGTGCGTTTCACGGGCAGACTTCCTTGTCTCTTCAACAGTGTGCGTGTTGGAAGACAAGTGTAGAGGGTGGCTCCGACAAAACTACCCGCCGCCTGCAAATTGCAAGCAAGAAACTGCAAGGATATGCACCGCAACGCTGTGACCAGCAAAAACGCCCTCCATGCACGTGCAAGAAGGGCGTTTTTTGTAAGCGTGGACCCTACCGGGCTCGAACCGATGACACACGCGGTGTAAACGCGTTGCTCTACCAACTGAGCTAAGGGTCCGCAGGTTAGTGTAACCGGCAAGCACCCAGTTGGGAAATCTCCCTAGAAGGTACGGCCGTGCGCCACCTGGAACGCGTTCCACCCAGAATCGAGGTGGCGCGTGGTCGTCACCGAAAGTCCGGCCGTGCCCGCGGCGTCATTCACATCCTCCATCGGCACGCTCAGATCGGCCCGCTGATCGGGCACGAGGAGCCAGATGGGCGCGTCGTCGTCGACAATCCCGCCCGTGCAGTCAACGAAAAGGTCAGTCAGGTCGTCAACATCACCGTCGTCCGCACGCCACCACAGGATCACGCCATCCACGCTCCCGCGGTAGTCCTCATCCTCAAGCTGTTCGCCCGTAACCTGGACGATGCTGGCGCGAAGAGCCATGTCGACGTCGTCGTCGTAGCCGAATTCCTGGATCAGTTGCCCCAACCGGAATCCCAACTCCTTACCGGATAGACCGGACACTGTTACCGCCTTCCCTGAAACAATAGTCACATTCTAAGGTGCCGACGGCGAAAGTACAGCTTTAAACCGTGGCCGCGTCTTACCACCTGGCGCGTGTGAGCAGTCACCCAGTTCTGTCTTCCGTTAACTAGTGGGGTCTTAAGGCCTAAACCGGTACCCTTGAGGTATCGCATGACGCAATCGATCGTACAGAGGAGTAATCGTGAGTCAACAGCCCCTGAGGCCTCTCATTAACGGCTTGCTCAGCCAGGTTCCGGACATCAACCCCGAAGAAACCCAAGAATGGATCGACTCGGTCGATGGACTGATCGAATCCCAGGGTGGGCCGCGCACCCGTTACCTGCTGACCGCGATGGAGAACCACGCCCGCCGCAAGGGCATCTCCCTCCCGCCAAACATTGTGACCCCGTACGTCAACACGATCGGTATCGACGACGAGCCGTACTACCCCGGTGACGAGTCGCTGGAAAAGGAGATCCGCCGCTGGACCCGCTGGAACGCGGCCGTCATGGTGACCCGGCAGCAGGATCCGGACATCGCTGTCGGCGGCCACATTTCCTCCTACGCCGCTCAGGCCACCCTGTACGAGGTGGGCTTCAACCACTTCTTCCGCGGCAAGAACGCCCCGGGCGGTGGCGACCAGGTGCTCTTCCAGGGCCACTCCTCCCCCGGTAACTACGCGCGCGCCTTCCTCGAGGGCCGCCTCACGGAGAAGGACCTCGATTCGTTCCGCCAGCAGGCTTCACGACGCTCGGGCGGCCGCGGCCTGCCGTCCTACCCGCACCCACGCCAGATGCCGGACTTTTGGGAGTTCCCCACCGTCTCACTCGGCCTTGGCCCGATCTCCGCGATCTACCAGGCCTGGTACAACCGCTACCTGCATGAGCGCGGGCTGAAGGACACGAGCCAGCAGCACGTGTGGGCGTTCATGGGCGACGGCGAGATGGACGAGGTCGAGTCCCGCGGCGTGCTCCACCTGGCCGCCGGCCAGAACCTTGACAACCTCACGTTCGTCATCAACTGCAACCTTCAGCGCCTCGACGGCCCGGTGCGCGGCAATGGCAAGATCATCCAGGAGCTCGAGGCCCAGTTCAAGGGCGCGGGCTGGAACGTCATCAAGGTGATCTGGGGCCGCGAGTGGGACGAGCTGCTGACCGCGGATAAGGACCGCGCGCTCGTCAACATCATGAACGAGACGCTCGACGGCGACTACCAGACATTCAAGGCCAACGACGGCGCCTACGTGCGCGAGCACTTCTTTGGCCGCGATCCGCGCACCAAGGCGATGGTGGCCGACTGGTCGGATGAGAAGATTTGGGCGCTCAAGCGCGGCGGCCACGACTACCGCAAGGTGTACGCGGCTTACAAGGCTGCCACCGAGCACAAGGGCCAGCCCACGGTCATCCTCGCCCACACGATCAAGGGCTACGCGCTCGGCTCGAACTTCGCCGGTCGTAACTCCACGCATCAGATGAAGAAGCTCAACTCTGATGACCTCAAGCTCCTGCGCGACACGCTCGAGCTGGATATTGCCGACGACCAGCTTGACGATCCGTTCGTGGCGCCGTACTTCAAGCCGTCGCCGAAGAACCCGGCTCTGGAGTACATGCACGAACAACGCCGCAAGCTCGGCGGCTACCTGCCCGAACGCCGCGTGGTGGAGCAGGGCGTGACCCTGCCGGCTGAGAAGCATTGGGGCATCCTCAAGGGTGGTTCGGGCAAGCAGAAGGTGGCCACCACGATGGCCTTCGTCCGCCTGCTCAAGGACCTGCTGCGAGACAAGGACTTCGGCTACCGCTTCGTGCCGATCATCCCCGACGAAGCCCGCACCTTCGGCCTGGACGCTATCTTCCCCTCGGCGAAGATCTTCAACGTCCTCGGCCAGAACTACACCGCGGTCGATTCGGACCTGCTGCTCAACTACAAGGAGTCCCAGCAGGGCCAGATCATGCACACGGGCATCACGGAGGCTGGCTCGAACGCGGCGTTCACCGCGGTGGGCACCTCGTACGCCACCCACGGTCTGCCGATGGTTCCGATCTACATCTTCTACTCGATGTTCGGTTTCCAGCGCACGGGCGACCAGTTCTGGCACGCCGCCGATCAGCTCACGCGCGGCTTCATCATGGGCGCCACCGCCGGCCGCACCACGCTGACGGGCGAGGGCCTGCAGCACATGGACGGCCACAGCCACGTGATCGCTTCGACGAACCCGGCTGTCATCCAGTACGACCCGGCCTACGCCTACGAGGTCAGCCACATCTTCCGTGATGGCCTAGTGCGCATGTATGGCGACGGCTCGGATGGGCGCGACCAGAACGTCATGTACTACATCACGATCTACAACGAGCCGATCCACCAGCCGGCCGAGCCGGAGAACGTGGACGTTGAGGGCATCGTCAAGGGCATGTACAAGCTTGACGAGGCCGAAGGCGAGGGCCCGAAGGTCCAGCTCTTCGCCTCCGGCGTGGGTGTGCCGTGGGCGCGTGAGGCCCGCCAGATGCTGCGCGACGACTGGGGCGTGGCCGCGTCCGTGTGGTCGATCACGTCGTGGTACGAGCTTCGCCGCGACGGCCTCGCGGTCGACGAGTACAACTACCTGCACCCCACCGAGGAACCTAAGAAGGCCTACGTCACCCGCAAGCTTGAGGGCGAGTACGGTCCGATCATCGCCACCTCGGATTGGGAGAAGCAGGTCCAGGATTCGATCCGCCCGTGGGTCCCGGAGGCCTACTACACACTCGGCGCGAACGGCTTCGGCATCGCCGATACCCGCGCCGCCGCGCGTCGTCACTTCCGCATCGACTCCGCGTCCATGGTGGTACGCGCCCTCCAGGCGTTGGCCGACCGTGGCGAGGTCGACCGTTCCACGGTCCAGGCGGCGATCGACAAGTACCAGCTCCTTGATCCGGAGGCCGGCGACGACGGTCAGCCGGTGGCGAACGAGCCGGCTGTCTAAGCCCTGATTTCCCCGGTGCCTCGCGGTTAATCGCCGCGGGGCACCATTTTTTGTGTGGCACAGTTGGATTTATTAATCCAGCAAAGTTGTCGGACCGTGGTTGTAGTCTGACATGGACGGTACGAGCTAAGGAGAGCTGTGACTCTAATCCACATCAGCTGGGAGTTTCTCAAGCGAAAGAAGGCGGCGTTCTTCTTTATTTTTCTGCTGCAAGTAGTGCAGATCCTCCTCAGCCTCGTCCTGCCCGCCTTGAACGCGCAGATTATTGACGACGGCATTTTGGGCAACGATCAGGCCCTCATTTGGCGCGTGGGCGGGGTGATGCTCGCGATCGCTATCGTGCAGATCATCTCAATGGCCGGAGCGATCTACCTAGGCGCGCGCACCGCCATGGAGCTCGGTCGGGAGCTGCGCGGGCGGGCGTTCCGCCACGTGCAGTCGTATTCCGCCACCGACCAGCACAAGTTTGGCGCGCCCACGCTCATCACCCGCGTGTCGAACGACGTGACACAGGTGCAAAACGTCGTGCTCCTCACCTTCACTGTCATGATCATGTCCCCGCTCATGGGCTTTGGCGGCGTGTTCATGGCGATCCAACAAAATGCCCGGCTTTCCCTTCTGCTCGTGGTCATCGTGCCGCTACTTGGCCTGCTCATTTTCTTCGTTATGCGGGCGCTCGCGCCGCGCTACACGGTCCAGCAGGAACGCATCGACCGGATCAACACCTTGTTGCGTGAGCAGTTGACGGGCGTGCGCGTGATCCGCGCCTTCGTCCGTCAGGATACGATCCGTGCCAAGTTCGACGACGCCAACCACAAGCTTCGTAAGATCTGGCTGGAGATCGGTGTGCTGTGGGCGTTCCTCATGCCGGCGGCGTCAATCATCATCGGCATCTCGTCCGCGGCCGTGGTCTGGTTCGCCGCCCACCTCATTTCGCAGGGCGCCATGCAGGTCGGCGCGCTGACCGCCTATATCTCCTACCTTATGATGATCATGATGTCGGTGATGTTGTCGGGCATGATGGTCATGCTGTTCCCGCGCGGCGAGGTCTCGGCCAAGCGTCTCCAGCAGATCTTCGACGTCGTGCCCGCTATCCAGGCCCCGGCCGATCCCGTGGCGTTGCCCGAGGGCCCGCTCACGTTCGAACTTGACCACGCCGGTCTGCGCTACCCCGGCGCCGAGGAGCCGGTCCTCTCCGACATCTCGATGACCTTCGCCCCCGGCACACAGGTGGCGCTCATCGGCTCCACCGGTTCGGGCAAGTCCTCGATCATCAAGCTCCTCCCCCGGCTCATTGACGCCACTTCGGGCGAGGTCCGTGCCGGCGGCGTGTCTGTTACCGACGTCGACCCGCAGGAGTTGCGCGCCCGCATCGCGCTCGTCCCCCAGCATGCCTTCCTTTTCTCCGGCACAATCGCCACGAATGTGGCCGGTTCGCCCGACGAGCACGCGCCCTACGACGCCGACCGGGTGGTCCTTGCCCTGCGCGCGGCTCAGGCGTGGGACTTTGTGAGCGAGCTGGAGGGCGGGATTGAGTCCAGTGTCGAATCGGGCGGTAAAAACTTCTCCGGCGGCCAGCGCCAGCGCCTGACGATCGCTCGTGCGATCTACCGGTGCCTGCCGGACGCACAGGGCCGCCGGCAGGCTGACCTGCTGATCTTCGACGATTCCTTCTCAGCGCTCGACTACCAGACCGACGCGCGGCTGCGGCGCGGCTTGCGCGCCTTCATTGGTGACGTTGCGGTGTTCATCATTGCCCAGCGCGTGTCGACCATCCGCCAGGCCACCCACATCCACGTGCTCGACCACGGCCACATCGTCGGAGTGGGCACCCACCATGAGCTACTCGATTCCTGCGAAACGTACCAAGAGATCGTCGCGTCGCAGCTGACCGCGGAGGAGGCACGATGAGGGGCGGACCTCACGGGGCGAACCCGTATTCGACCGAGACTCGCGACACGAAGGGAGCGCTGAAGCGCCTGCTCCGCATGCTGCGGACCGAGCGGCTGCGCGTGTTCGGCATCGCCGTCCTCATGTTGTTCGCGGCGGGCGGCAGCGTGCTCGCGCCGAAGTTCTTGGGCGACGCCACGAACGTGGTCGTCGATGGCATCTCCGGAAGCGGCGTGGACTTTTCCAAGCTTGCGCGGGTGTTGCTTTTCGTCGTCGGGCTGTACGCGGTCTCAGGCATCACGAACTTCGCCGCGGGCTACATTATCCGCTACACGGTCCAGGACCTGGGCTACAAGCTCCGCCACGACGCACAGGCCAAGATCGACGCGCTATCCCTGTCATGGCTGGATAAGCAGCAGCGCGGCGACCTCCTCTCCCGCGTCACGAACGACATCGACAACATCACCCAAACCCTCATGCAGACCCTCAACCAGGTGATCCAGTCGGTCTACCTGCTGATCGGCATCGTGGCGATGATGATTTGGGTTTCGCCGCGGCTGACCGTGGCCGCCCTGTTCGTCATGCCGCTTGGCGTCGTCGCTCTGCTCGTCATCCTCAAGAAGGCCCGGCCAGAGTTCCGCGCCCAGTGGGCGAAGACGGGCGAGGTATCGGCCATCGTGGAGGAATCCTTCACGGGCTTCGACGTGGTGAGCGCCTACGGCCTCCAGGACGACTTCGAGCGCATCTTCGACAAGGCCAACCACGGCCTGTACGAGGCGGGCTACAAGGGCCAGTTTCTTTCCCAACTCTCCCAGCCGATCATGGGTTTCGTGTCCAACCTCGGCTTTGTCATCATCGCGGTGTGGGGCGGGTTCCAGGTGATCAACGGCCAGCTAACGATCGGCGGCCTGCAGGCGTTCATCCAGTACAGCCGCCAGCTCAGTCAGCCGGTCTCTACGCTCGCGTCCATGACGGCGATGCTGCAGTCGGGTGCCGCCTCGGGCGAGCGCATCTTCGACTTCCTCGACAGCGAGGAGATGGACCATGACGCCGCCGTCGATTTCCACGACCTCATTCCTGCTGACAAATTCCATGGCCACATCACGTTCGAGAGCGTGGAGTTCTCCTACGAGGAGGGCATCCCAGTGATCAACGGCCTGTCGCTGGACGTGCATCGCGGGGATCAGGTGGCGATCGTGGGTCCCACGGGCGCGGGCAAGACCACGCTGGTCAACCTGCTCATGCGCTTCTATGAAATCAACGGGGGCCGGATCGCGCTCGACGGCGTGTCCACCCGCGACTTTTCCAAGGATTCGCTGCGCTCCCAAATCGGCATGGTATTGCAGGACACGTGGCTGTTCGAGGGCACGATTGAGGAAAACATCGCGTTTGGCAAGGAGGGCGCCACCCACGACGAGGTCGTCGCGGCGGCGAAGGCCACGGGCGTGGACCGCCTGGTGCGCCAGCTACCTGAGGGCTATGACACGATCATCGACGACGAGGGCGGCAACATCTCCGCTGGCGAGAAGCAGCTCATCACGATCGCCCGCGCCTATCTTTCCGACCCGGCCGTGCTCATCCTTGACGAGGCCACATCGTCGGTGGACACCCGCACAGAGATGCTGGTCCAGCGCGCCATGGGCGAGCTGCGCGAGGGGCGCACGTCGTTCGTCATCGCCCACCGTCTATCCACAATTCGCGACGCCGACCTCATCATCGTCATGGTTGACGGCGACGTGGTGGAGCAGGGCACACACGAGGAACTGCTCGCGCACCACGGCGCCTACTACGATCTGTACCAGTCGCAGTTCAGCGGGCCGGAGGAGTAGGGCGGCCTAGAAGCCGTTCGCCCGGGTATCGAGGAGTAGTTCGCGTAGCTCGTGCGGGGTGGAGACCGTGGCCCAGGCGAGCTCGCGCTCCTCGGGCCACGAGTCGGCCCATTCGACCAGGATGGTCCGCACGCCGTGGACGCCCGCGCCCTCGATGTCGTAGATGCGGTCGCCCACCATGATGACGTCGTCGCGCCACGGGCCCGACGTGGGCGAGCTCGCTGGCACTTCGGCCGAGCCCGTGAGCTGCCCGGCACCGGCGGCGAGGACGCCCTTGGCGCGTAGCTCGTTGAGCGCGGATTGGACCACCTCGGCCTTGCCGAAGAGGTTCTTTTCGGTGGTATCCCCGCACACCGCGGTGAAGAGGTGGGCGATGCCGAGGTGCTCGCACACGCCACGGGCGCTGCGCTGGAACTTGGAGGTGGCAAGGCCGAGCGCAAAGCCGTCGTCGTGAAGGCGCTCGAGTAGTTCGCGCGTGCCGGCGAAGAGGTCGACGTCGTTGCCTACGGCCGAGTAGCGGCGCCGGTATTCGTCGATGTAGTCCTGAACCTGGTCGGCGGGCACGCCGAGGTCGCCGAAGCTGGCCTTGAGCGGCGGGCCGAGGTACTTGCGGAACGCCTCGAGCGGGAGGTCGACGCCAGCGAGCGCCTTCATTGTGGCGGCGAGGGTGGAGGTGACGACGGGCGCGGAGTCGGTCAGCGTTCCGTCGAGGTCGAAGAGAACGGCTTTGATCATGAGACGTCAAACATCGACAGGTCGCCGGCGCCTTCGCGCGCGATGACGGCTTCACCGCTGGACAGGTCCACCACTGTAGTGGGGCCGCGGCCGACCGGGCCGTCCACCACGACGTCGACCGCGTTGCCCAGGCGGTCATCGACCACCCAGCCCTCCTCGAGGGGCTCCTCCTCGCCCGGCACGATGAGGGTGGAGGACAGCAGCGGTTCACCGAGTTCGGACAGGATCGCCTGGACGATCCGGTGGTCTGGGATGCGCACGCCCACCGTGTGCTTCTTCGGGTTCAACGTCATGCGCGGCACGTCCTTCGTGCCCTTGAGGATGAAGGTATACGGGCCGGGCGTGAGCGACTTGACCAGCCGGAAGAAAACGTTGTCGATGATGACGAAGTGCCCCAGCTGGGCGAAGTTCGCGCACAGCAGCGTGAAGTGGTGCTTGGAGCCGACCTGGCGGATTGTACGGATGCGGTCGAGGCCCTCCTTGTTGGCCAGGGTGCAGGCGATCGCGTACCCCGAGTCGGTGGGCAGGGCGATCACCTCGCCGCGCCGGAGCCGGTCAACCACCTTCGCCACGAGCCGGGGCTGTGGGTCTTGCGGGTGAAGTTCAACGTACGTCGCCATTTTTCGCCTTCCTCGTTGCAATCGCGATTTCCAGATCGTCCACGAGTTCGCCGACCTGGCCCGATTCTTTGAGAATCCGGACGTAAGAGCGGGCCTCATCGATCTTGTTGGCTGCGAGCGCCGCGCTCACGAGTTCCTCGGCCACGCCCAGCACCTGCTCGGCGGGCTTCCAACGGCCGAGTCCGAGCTGGATCGCCGCCTCGTTCTGGCCGGTTTCGCGTAGGAGCTTGATGCCTTCAGCGAGCGCGATTCCGGTTTCTTCCCGGTCCGCCGCCGTCTCAAGGTAACGCTGGGCCGCCTCCGGGTCCTCGGGACCGGAGAGCCGGGCGAGCTGAATGAGCGGGTACCAGGCCCGCGAATCCGAGCCGATCTCCTCGCTTAGTGCCCAGAGCACCAACTCCGGGTCCGCCTCGCTCGAGTCGCCCGTGAGCGGATCGGCGGGTTCTTCGGAGACCGCGAAGCCCTTGATGAGGTCTGCGAGCTCGTCGAACGAAACCACATCGTTGGGATCCTCCGCCAGTTTGTCGCGCAATTCGAGCGCTTCGGCAATGATGCCCGGTTCCTCGTCCTCGTGGGACGCGTTGACGAACCTACGCATGAGATCTAGAAATGCCATACTCTTAGCCTAGCTGATTCTGTTACCGATCGGCTGTCGGCTTCATCCAAGGAGTGAACATGGTGTCCCGCGAAGACCTTGCGCTCGCACGCGCCCGCGTGGTGTTGGCCGACGTCGCCCCCGAAATCCCAACATCTGAGATCGCCCCGGGCGCGCGCCTTTCCGAGGACCTCGAACTCGACCAGGTCTCCATTTGGGCGCTTGCCGCCGGGCTCGAGAAGCTGGCGAAGGTCCAGATTAACGACGCCGACATCTGCGCCTCCACGACGCTCGACGACCTGCTGGCTCACGTGCTGACGGACTTGCCGGCCGATTACGCCGAGGAGGTCGGGCTTGCGGGCGGAGCCGAGCCGGACGAAACCGAGGCCGGCGGTGGTGCGGGCGCGGACGGCGTCGTCGAAAACGCGCAGGAGGACGCGGCCGACGACGCCGAGGATCTCGCCGCCGCCATGGAGGACCTGGCCAACCTTTTCAAGTAAAGCCGGAGCAGGCCCACGGCAGGGGCGGCGGGCCTAACCGACCCGGTGCAGCCAGCGCACGGGAGCGCCCGCGCCGGCGTAACGGAAGACTTCGAGCTCGTCGTCCCAGGCCTGACCGAGGGCGACGTCGAGGAGGCGGCGCAGCTCGTCGGCGTCGCCGTTCGAGTCCTCAATCGCCGCGCGGATGCGGTTCTCAGGGACGACGACGTTGCCGAGCAGGTCGGTCTGAGCGTAGAAGATGCCGAGTCCGGGCGTGCAGGACCACCGGCCGCCGTCGCTGACCGACGTCGGCTCCTCGGTCACCTCAAAGCGCAGGTGCTCCCAGCCGCCAAGGGCCGAAGCGAGCTGCGCGCCCGTGCCGGACTCCCCCGCCCACGACACCTCGCCGCGGTTCATGTTGGGCAGAGCCGGCTGCTTGGTCCACTCGAAATGCACAGGGTATCCAAGCACGCTTGTGACCGCCCATTCAACGTGAGGTTGAACAGCCGGTGTCACTGAATGAATAAATATGACGCCACGTGTGGCTTTGTTGTTCACCGTAACCTCCTGCTTGGGTGAAATTCCCCTTGACACTCAAGCGAGGTTCGTTAGTTCAAGGATGCCACACGACCGGGCGAAAGTCACTCCAGTGGAAGCTCGCGGGCGAAGATCTCCTCAATGGTTGGCGCGAGGAAGGTAAAGCCGTGGTCGGTGAGCTCCTGAGGGTAGACGCGCTGGGAAGCGAGCACCGCCTCGCGCGCCATCTCCCCCGCAAGCCGGAGCGCCGGCGTCGGGACTGAAAGGAAGCCCGGCCGGTGGAAGTGGCGGGCGAGAGCCTCGTGCCAGTGCGCGTTACGGACCGGCTCGGGCCCGACCATGTTGACTGGCCCGGACACGTCGCGGGTAAGGAGGAAAAGGAGCGCGCGGACGTAGTCGTCGCGGGCGATGGCCGACATCCACGCCGAGCCATCCCCCAGCCGCGCGCCCATGCCCGCCCGGTACAGATGTTGCAGGATCCCGAGCATGCCGCCGTCCGCGCCCATGACCAGGCCTGTGCGCAACTGTACCGTCCGCACGCCCAGGTTTTCCGCCGCTGACGACGCCGCCTCCCAGGCCTCGCACAGCTCCGCGAGGAAACCCGACCCGGCCGCCGAGCTCTCCGTGAGGACCTCATCCCCGCGGTCCGGGCCGTAGTATCCGATCGCCGAACCGGCGAGGAAGACCTGCGGCCGGTGGGAGCCCATGGCACTCACCAGGGTCTCGACCGAACCCAGCCGCGATTCCCACAGCGCCCGCTTGTACGAATCGGTCCACGGGCGCGAGAGCAGTCCCGCACCGTTGAGGCAGATGATGCCGTAGGCACCGGCGAGGGCGGCGTCATCGATCGTGCCGGCCGCCGGGTCCCACGTAAACTGCGTGACGCCGGCTGGAGCTTGACGGCCCGGCGTGCGCAACAGTTGGCGCACCTCATACCCGCTCGCGACGGCGGCATCCACCAGGCGCGAACCGATGAAACCGGACGCGCCCGCGAGCACAAGGGCTCTTCTCATTGCATTGCCCTGAGCTTGCGGAAGGCCTCACGGCGCAGGTGGCGCTCGAGCCGGTCGATGAAAAGGTGGCCGTCGAGGTGGTCGATCTCGTGCTGGATGAGGCGCGCCCAGATCTCGCGGCCCTCCACCACCACTTTCTTCCCATCCAGGTCCGTGCCTTCCGCCCGGGCGTACATGGCACGCTTGGCGTGGAACCACAGGTCGGGGACGGAAAGGCAGCCCTCGTCACCGTCCTGGATCTCCTCGGACAGCTTCACGATCGTCGGGTTAAGGATGTACCCCAGCTCGCCCTCGATGTTCCAGGAGAAGGCGCGGAAGGACACGCCGATCTGGTTCGCGGCCAGGCCAGCGCGGCCGTCCTCGTTCACATTCTCCAGCAGGTCCTCCACCAGCTGCTTGATGCCAGGGGTGACCTCCCGGATCGGTTCGCACGGGGTGCGCAGGACGGGGTCGCCAACTACACGGATGTCTCGGTACGTCATGGACGTATTGTCTCACTTTCGCCAGGCGCGCGAGGGGACGGCTGGGTGGCAGCCGCCGGCGGCGTCGAGGGCGAGCACGAGGGCGAGCCGGGCGTCACTAAAGGCGGCACACGTGTTTTCTTATTCCACGCCTATTCCACGGCGGGGAAAGAAAGAACCCCGGTTTCTCACTTTTCGTTGAGATTCCGGGGTTTTGTATGGCTCCCGCGGTTGGACTCGAACCAACAACCCTTCGATTAACAGTCGAATGCTCTGCCATTGAGCTACGCGGGAAAGCAACGTGAATACTTTAACCACAACCACCTGCGAAAGTGAAATCCGAAAGGGCCGTTTTCGAGCATTGTGTGTTTCTGCACAAGCGCAGGCTAGGCGGGTGGGCCGGCGTCGTTGGCACGACGCCGGAGCGGCCGCGGCACGCCCAGGAATCGCGGGCGCTAGTCGATGCCGACGGCCTCGCGCAGCTCGGTGTCGAACACGTCGAGGGCGAGGCGGTCAGCCTCGGTGATGTCGGAGTCGACGATGATCTGAGTGAAAAGCGAGTCGTCCGGGTTGCGCCGCACCTGACCGCGTGCCACGGCGCCGCTCGGCAGCTCGGCGACCTGTGTGAAGACGATCGAGCGGTCGATGCGTTCGCGGATCATCATGATGGCGAGCCCGTCGGCCTCGCGCGGAATGAGGAAGGACAGGGGCGGCGTGCGGGGGTCGACGAAGGTGAGGGTGAGCGTGTTCGTGTCATCATCCCAAGTGCCGGTTTCGAAGTCCGACCACACGAAGGTGGCCCGCTCCCCCTCGGCCGGGATCACGCCGAGGTAGCCGTCCCAACCGCCGATCCACGTGCCCTCGACTTCCGGCTCGACGGGCGTGGCGGCTGCCGGCATGCCGTTCTCATCCGCTAGGTAGCGGGGTAGCTTAGAGCGGCCAAACATTCATGGCCTCCCACGCTGCCGCGCCGCCGCTGATGTTCTGCGCGGCGAAATACCCCATGACCGCGAGGACGATCCCGCCCACGATCGCGAGCGCAAAATAGCGCTTGCGGGCGCGCATGAGCGTGGCCATGTCCTCGTCACTGAGCCCGTATTTGTTCGTGGGCTCCTGGGTTTGGTCTTCGGATCGCTCGTCGTTCGACATCGGCTTCCTTCCGCTGGGGTTTGTGCCCAGCCTACTGGAGAGACGCCGCGGCTAGCGATTCGCCGTGAGCACCGCCTCTGCCTCCACGGCCGTGAGCGGCTCGGAGGTCACGGTGGTGAGCGCCTGGCCGGGAACCGGGTACCATCCCGGCGAGCCCGCCACGCGGATCAGCACCTCCCACCCCACGCGCACGCTCGGCGTATACGCGCCCGGCTGGGTGTAGGTGTAGGTGACGCCGCCGTCCGGGTACGTCCCGCCCGGGTCGGAGGTCACGAAGCTGGACTCATCGCCCGGCAGCCACTCATACGACGACGGCGTGAACGCCAGCTCCACCTGCGTGCCCAGCACGGTCACCGACGTCGTGTAGTGCGCCGCCGACGAGGCAAAGTAGACCGGCTTGTTGATGACCACCTGGCCCGACGCCGGCTGCAAGGACATAACGCCGCCATCGATAATCGTCTGCGCGTTGGCCTGAATGTAATAGCCCAGGTCAGCCACGGTCATCTGCGGGGCCGGCGCCGCCGCATCAGACTCCCCCGCCTCGCCCGGCTCCTTCGGCGTGCGATACAGGCAGTACTCCGCCAGCGGGCCCGACATCCGCCCCGACTCAAAGTACGACGCCCCCGTATTCGACCAGTATCCCTGGTCGCACATCTCGTCCACCGTTAGCGCCTGCAGCTTGCTCGTGTCAACGCCGGAGCCGTGCCCGACGCCGGTGGCCGGCACGCCCAACGACGACCCACCAGGCGGGTTGACAAACTCGACCCCGTAGCCCCAAGTAATGTCAACGGTGTTCCCGTTGGATTCGGCATTCCAGTTGCCCGATGAACCATTACCGCCCGAAACTGCCATGAGAACGGCCATGACAATTGCGGCCTTCACAGGTCAACCTTCCCGAAGAGCTCAGGCTTCAGTCGATCGAAATAACGTACGAGCAACTGACCATCGACGTTCTTTACACCAACAACCACTGTGTGTTGGCCAGGTTCTGTCTCTTCGAGTCCATCTGTGCCGTAGTACTTAACCAACCGCCGATCGATAAGCAGGTCGATACGGTAATCAAATTCTCCCTGAGCAGTGAAGCCAGCTTCACCAAGAATCTCGTAGGGGAAATCCATCCAGGCACCGGTCTCGTTGTCGGCTTTAGCGTCATTCACAACAGCCTGACAAAACTCGCACTCGGGAAGTGCGTACTTCTCCCACAGCTCTGTGTCGCCTGTTGCCTTCACATAGGGGTAGAGCTCAAGGTAAAACTTAGCGAGCTCATACGCGTTGTTGACATCGACGCCGGTCAACTCCGGCTCCGCCGGTGCCTCCATCGCCGGGCGCGGCGGGATCGTGTAGGTGCTAGAGGGCTCGGCGGTGGCAGTGCCAGTGGAGGTGCCAGTGGAAGTTGTTTCGGCCGGCGCCGTCTCCTTGGTGGTACACCCGGCCAGCCCGCTGGCCAGCACGGCGGCAGTCATAGCCATCGCAAAAATTCGCTTCTTCATGAAGCCAACTTATCCCCGGGGCCGACGGCCGTGCTTTCGTTATCCACAGGCAGACGTGGGTACCGGGCATACCCGGCTCGACGCCGCGCTTCGCCTTGCATGCCACGACAACGTCCGCCCGGCACACTGGTGCCCCCACCAGGACTTGAACCCGGGACCAAAGAATTATGAGTTCCCTGCTCTAACCATCTGAGCTATGGGGGCTTGCCCCGTAAGTGTACCAGCGGCCACCGCCAAAACGACATTTCCGCCGGTCACCCCGGCACCGGCGACTCCGACTATGCGGGCCCGAGCCTCCCCGCCTGCTCGGGAGCCGCCTGCCCGGGAACCGCATGACCCGGCGGCATCATCGAGCCGAAGGGGTTCGCCGCTCGATAGGCGCACACTTGGCACAGCTCGCCTTCCTCGGCCGGGTGGGCGGCCCCGCACCGGGCGCAGCGTGCGCTGGCTACTGCGGCGAGCCGGCGTTCGGGTTCGTCGAGCAGGTCGCCGAGCCGCATCGGGCCCTGCACCCACACGGCGTGCACCGGGCACAGGCTCACGCACTGCTGCTCACCCCGGCACAGTTCGGAGTGCTGCCACAGCTCGGATCCACCCGCGCGGTGGCGCAGTTCGAGGGCGCCCGTGGGGCACGCCTGCACGCACACGCCACACGCCGTGCATCCGGTCACCCCCAGCCGCACGCCGCCCAGCTGTGCCTGGAGTCCTTCTCCCCTGCCGATCTGCCCGCGTTCGGTGAGTAGCTCGATCGCGGCGAGTGTGCGCGTGGTGTCGTCTGCCTTGAGGGGGATCGGTTGGGCGTCGCGCAGGCCGAGGCCCAGCAGCACGCGCCGCGGCATCGCGATCTTCCCAAGGTGCAAAGGTTCGGGTCCGGGCCAGATCGCCCGCTTGACCTCTGCCTCGCCCACGAGCCCCGGTGTCAGCGACTGCCACCTCGCCACTTGCGCGCCCACGCCCGCCGGGTCGACCGGGCAGGGCAGTACGCTGACCTTCGCAATCCCCAGAGCCAGCAACTGGGCCGGCACTCCAATTGAGGAATCCTTCAGGCACCCGTCCCACACCACCAGCTGGCGGCCCCGCCCCAGCTTGGGCGCCACCGTGTGCTCGCACACCACCACGACCTCCTTGGGCAGGTCGTGGGCGTGCAGCCAACGCAGCAACGCGCCGACGTTGTCAGCCATCGGCACCCGTCAGCTCCTCCACGCCGGCCAGAGCGGCGCGGGTCAGGGCGACGACGCCGCGGTACGTCGCGGTCGTCGCCTGTGCCTCGAGCTCCTCGAGGAGCTCGGGAACAAACCTGTCGAGGTGCTCGCCGCGGAACCGACGAATTTCCGCGTCCTTCTCGCCATCGGCCGAGCCGATCACGAGGTGGGCGAGGAAGGCCAGTTCCACGGCCACGTGGTCACGCGGATAGCTCTCGGTCTTCTGCGAGGCATACCCCGCCGCACGGTACTGCTCGGCAAGCTCCTGCACGAGCGGCAGCGGGTCCTCGCCCGTGAACTCCGACTCCGCCATCCGCAAAGAACCCGACGGCCCAATCAGCGAGTTGAACTCGGCGTTGAGCACGTAGACGCTCTCGCCGGCCTGCCCTATCTCAGCCAGCGCCACTAGCGATTGCGGGTCGCGAAGTGGCCACGTCTGCGCCATCGCTGGGTCCGAAAACCGGCCCACCACGTCGTGATTCGGCGCCTCCACATAGAAGCGCGCTAACGAATACAAGGCTGTTGCGAGCTGCACCGAACGCATCTTGCGCTCTGGTAGCGAGTCCTGCCACGGCGTCGTCATCCTACCTCCTGATGTTACTGGCTCACTCTACAACGACGCCGTCCCCCGCGCCCACGCCGACCCGGACAATCGCCGAACGAGACGATAGGATCGGGGCATGGAGTTTTTCGGGATCTCTGGAGGGGAGTTCCTCATCATCCTCGTGGTGGCCGTGATCGTGCTCGGGCCCGAGGCGATCATCAGCGCCCTGCGCGGCCTGCGCAAAGCCATCGACGCGGCCAAGGGCTTCTCGGCGCGGGTGCGCGAGGAGACCTCGGCGAACCTAAAGTCGGCGGGGCTATCCGACCTTGACCTGTCCGCCTTCGACATGCGCGACCTCGACCCTCGCCAGATGATCCGCGAAGCCGTCCACGAAGAAATGCAAGCGTGGATGCAGCAAACCAACTCGCTCAATCAGAAAAAGAACTAAAGACCATTCGCTACACTGGTGTCCCTGGTCATCGGAAAGGAAGCTCTATGAAGCCGACCCACATCCTCATCCTCGTCATCGTCTTGCTCATCATTTTCGGAACCGCGAAGCTGCCTGACATCGCGCGCTCGCTCGGCCAGTCGGCCAAGGTGATGAAGAAGGAACTGCGCGAGCTGCAAGACGACGAGCCGAAGCAGATCCCGCCGCAGGGCCAGCCCTACCAGCAGCCCTACCAGGGCCAGCAACCGTATCAGGGCCAGCAGTACCAGCAGCCCGGCCAGCCGCCCTACCCCCAGCCTGGTCAGGCACCGCAGCCCGGCCAGGCACCGCAGCAGGACGGTTACGCGCCCGGCGAGCAGATCCCCGGCCAGGCGCTACCCCAGCAGCCCTACCCGCAGAACCCGCCCTTCCCCACGGGCCTTGAGGGCCAGGCGGATAGCCAGCAAAATCAGTGAGCGCCCGTAGACGCAAGAATCCCGAAGGGATCATGCCGATCCGCGAACACCTGCGCGAGCTGCGCAAACGGCTCATGTGGGCACTGCTCGGCATCGGGATCGGTTCGATTGCCGGCTGGTACCTGTACGGGCCGGTCATGGACTACATCACGGCGCCGCTCGCCGAAATCACGAAGCAGCAGGCCCTGCTCAACTTCGACACGATCGGCGCGGCCTTTGACCTGAAGCTGAAGGTGTCGATCTGGATTGGCACGATCATCACGAGCCCGTGGTGGGTCTACCAGATCTTCGCCTTCATTTCCCCCGGCCTCAAGCGCCGCGAGAAGATCCACGTGCTCGCCTTCGGGTTCGCGGGCGTCATCCTGTTCGCCGCGGGCGTCGTCTCCGGCATGCGGATGGCGCCCCTTGCGGTGGATATCCTCACCAGCTTCAACCCCGAAAACTCCGCCAGTCTGCTCCGGGCCACCACGTACGTGACGTTCTACATGCGTCTGGTCATGGCCTTCGGCCTGTCCTTCCTGGCACCGGAGGTGCTGGTGGCGCTCAACTTTCTTGGAATCCTCGGGTGGAAGCCGATGCTACGGCACTGGCGCTGGGCCGTGGTGCTCTGCTTTGTCTTCGCCGCGATCGCCAACCCGCTACCCTCCCCCTGGCCGATGACAATCCAGGCGTTCGTGCTCATCGGGCTCTACCTCCTGGCCGTCCTCGTCTCCTTTATCCATGACAAGCACCGCGAGAAGAAAACGAAAGAAAGGATCAGTCATGACTGATGAAGCAACCAAGATGGCGATCATGGGCAAGTGGCTCGACGCCGTCGCCACCGAGGTCGACGCCGACCCCGCCCTCATCAACACCCACCGCGACGAGCTGCTCGACCTGGTGAGCACGATCGCGCACGGCCCCTCCCGCCCCGGCGCGCCGATGACCCTGTTCCTGCTCGGCATGCGTGCCGGCCAGGGCGCCGACGTCAGCGAGCTTGTGGCCAAGGTCGAGGCCCTCGCCAAGAACTACGAGGAGCGCTAACCGCCTAGGTGTCGGTTTCGTCGAAGGCCCGCCTCTGATTCTCCAGTTCGATCAGGCGCGCGAACAGCACGTCCTGATCGGGGGAATCGGGGGCGGTTCTGCGCATCTGGCCGCGCACCTCCGCGATCTGCCGCGTAATGCCCTGCCGGATGAGCGACATCATGATCCCTCGCACGTACGGCCACTGATCCCCCGCCTCGGGTAGCGGTTCCACGGACAGCTGGGTGACCGCCTGGGCGACGACGCCGTCCGCGTGCTCCATCACCTGGTCCACGTACCACGCGGCCGCCCGCTCCTCGGGTGCCGCATCGCCCTGCTTGCGTAGCTGGGCTAGGCGTTCGTCGTAGATAAAGACGCCGCCTGCCGCCCGGATCGCGTCGTGAACCGCCTGGTGGGTGGGGACGGTGAAAGTGCGCGCGGGGAGCTCCTGGGCGTTGGCTGCGCGGGCGAGCCCGGGCAGTTGCAGCATGACCTCGAGGGCCTGGCGCTCGATCCGCTCGAGCGGGTCGCGGATCCGGTGGCGCGGGGGGAGCGCGCTCGGCATCGGCGGGAGCACCTCCTCGTATTCGGGCACCGGCGCATGCGGCGCAGAACGCACACCCTGAGCTACGATCCGCTCGTCCATCCCCAGGTAGCCGGCGAGCTCCCGCACGTACTCCGCACGCAACACCCTGTCCCGGATCGAGGCGACCACGGGCGCGGTAGTGCGCAGTCCGGCCGTGCGGCCCTCGGCGGTATTGAGCGGCAGGCCGGCAAGTAGCGAGCGCAACACGAAGGCGAAGAGCGGCTCGCGCGCGTCGATCATGGACCGCAGGGCTTCGTCCCCGTAGGCAAGGCGGTAATCGCACGGGTCGAGCCCGTTCGGGGAGACGGCCACGAAGGTTTGCGCACCGAAGCTCTGGTCTTCGTGGAAGGCGCGTAGCGCCGCTTTCTGGCCCGCCTCGTCGCCGTCGAAGGTGAAGATGACCTCCCCACCGAACGCCCGGCCCGAGGACAGGATGACGCCCGCGGCCGGATTCGCCGAGTCCCCCAGCAACCGGCGCACGATCTTCACGTGCTCCTCGCCAAAGGCCGTGCCGCAGGTGGCCACAGCGTGCGGAACGCCGGCGAGGTGGGCGGCCATGACGTCCGTATACCCCTCGACCACCACGATCCGCCGGTCCTTCGCAACGTCCTTCTTCGCCAGGTCCAGCCCGTAGAGCACCTGGGACTTCTTGTAGATCATCGTTTCGGGGGTGTTGAGGTACTTGGGCCCCTCCTCGTCCCCCAGCTTGCGGGCGCCGAACCCGATTGGCTCGCCCGTGATCGAGTGGATCGGCCACATCACCCGGTTGCGGAAGCGGTCGTAGTGCCCGCGGCTTCCAGCCGTGACCAGTCCCGACGCCGCGATCTCCTTTTCCGTAAAGCCCTTGCGACGCAGCTCGGACAGCATCGCGTCCCACGAATTGGGCGAGTAGCCCACGCGGAAGTACGCGATCGCCTCCGCGTCAAAGCCGCGCCCCTCGAGCAGCTCGCGCGCCTGCGCGCCCTCGGGCGTGTGGAGCTGCTTGACATAGAAGTCCTCGGCCACGCGGTGGGCGTCGATGAGCCGGGCCCGCGTCACGTCGCGCGGACCGCGCTGAACCGGTGCGCCCTCCTCATATTGCAGGGCCACCCCAAACTTCTCCGCGAGGTGCTCGACAGCCTCCACAAACGAAATGTGTTCGATCTTCTCGATGAACGAGAACGCGTCCCCGCCCTCGCCGCACCCGAAGCAGTGCCAACGGCCCACGTGCGGGCGCACGTTAAACGAGGGCGTCTTTTCGTCATGGAACGGGCACAGGCCCTTCATCGAGCCCACCCCGGCGCTCTTGAGCGTCACATACTGGCCGACCACGTCCTCGATGCGCGCGCGATAGCGCACCTCATCGATACTCTCCCGTTTGATCAGCCCAGCCACGCCCCCATCTTAGCGGCAAGCGACCGCCCCTGCGCGCCCGAGTGCCCCGGCTCGCGGGTTTCGCCCCCGCGAGCGCGCCCGGTGGATAACTAATTCCTCAGCATCCCGCAGAACCGGGCGTGCCACAGGCGGGCCGACTGGTCGGTGAGGGAGGCAATCTGGTCGATGACCACCCGCAGCTTCGCGTCCTCCCCCGCCGCCTCGCACCACTGGTCGAGGAACTGCCGCTCGAGGCGTTCCTGCGGATTTTCCGTGATCGCGTCCACGAGGTCCATGAGCAAGGTGCGCTGCTCGTAGTAGACCGGTTCGAACTCGCGCGGGGCCATGACGTAGTGGACGGCCAGGCCCTTGAGGAACGTGATCTCGGCCAGGGTCTCGCGCGGCACGGTGAGGCCCGCAGCGTGGCGGTAGATCGGCTCCCCGCCGCTCGCCTCCAGGCTCACGCTACACACAGCCGACACGAAGCGCCCGATCAAATCCGAGGTAAGATCCTTGAGGCGGGCCAGGTCGCGTAGCGTGCCCTCGTAGCTCGCGGGCCAGGATTTCATGGCAAACAAGCGTTGGGAGGCGGCCACCAGCTCGTCAGCCGAAATCGCCGTGCCGTACCACAGGGTGGTTGCGGCGACGACGTCGTCGACCTGCCGCGTCCGGTCCGCCTGCAACGCCGAAGGGTCGAGCTTACCGCGCACGATCGCATCCTCGATGTCGTGGACGGAGTAGGCGATGTCGTCGGACAGGTCCATCATCTGCGCCTCGGCACACCGGCCCTCCTCGCCCCCGCGCACCCACGCGAACACGGGCTCGTCGTCGGCGTAGTAGCCGAACTTGGGGCTCAGGCTCCCAGCGGGCCCGCCGAAGAGCGGCCAGGGGTACTTGATCGTGGCGTCGATCGTGGCGCGCGTGAGGTTAAGGCCGGCCGGGCGGTCGTCGTCGTGAAAACGCTTCGGCTCGAGCCGCGTAATGACGCGCAAGGTCTGGGCGTTGCCCTCGAAACCGCCGATGCCGGCGCAGATGTCGTTGAGCGTGTGCTCGCCGTTGTGGCCGAAGGGCGGGTGGCCGATGTCGTGGCACAGGCAGGCGGCCTCCACCAGGTCCTGGTCCGCGCCGAGGTTCTTCGCCAGGCTCCGCCCCACCTGGGCCACCTCGAGAGAATGGGTGAGGCGGGTGCGGATGAAGTCGTCCGACTCAGGGCCGAGCACCTGGGTCTTCGCACCCAGCCGCCGCAGCGCCGAGGAATGCAGCACCCGGGCCCGATCGCGCTCGAAGTCGGTGCGGGACGGATTCTTCGAGGGTTCGTGCGCCCAGCGCTGGGTATCGATAGAAGAATAACTCACGCCCTCACCTTACCCGCTGTGGCACAATGGAACACGTGATTGCATCCAACCAGGGTTCTCCAACGGCCTCGCCGCTGTACCGCGCGCCGCGCGTTCCCGGCCCCTGGGCGCGACATCACCTGTGGTACCAGGCCACCCCTCAGGAAGTCCACACCACCAACGTCGCCCTCGGGCTCATCTCCGAATGCGCGCGCTTCGGCATGAACGTCATGTCCCTGCCCGCCCTGATTGCCGACGCCGAACCGGACTACATCGAGAAGGTCACCCGCGCAGCCTCGCGGCGGGGTGTCCGCCTCTTGCCGCACGTCGGCGCCGACGTCGTCGCCCGCGCCCCCGCACTCGCCGCGGAACGCTATGCCATCCTTAACCAATGGTTCGACCACGGCGCCTACGGCGTAGAACTCGGCACGATCGACCTCACCGACCCCGAAGAGCTCACCGACTCCGGCGCGCACATCCACGCCGGCTGGGACACCCGCGAACTCCTCGCCTACGTCGAATCCCACCAGGACGCGATCGTGTCCGCCAACGTGCGCTCCACCTCCTTTGCCGAGGCCAGCACCCACGCCCTCGAAGACTTCTTCGACGTGGTGCGCTTCCAGATCGCCACCCCACACGCCTTCACCCCGGACACCTTCCCCGGCGAGGTCGCCAACATCCTGCAATTCTTCGAAATCGCCGGCGCGATCCCCTCCTGGAACTGCTCCTTCGACGCGCTCGAAAACCGCGCCGGAAACCTGAGCGAGGGCGCGATCCTCCTCGCCTCGTGCTTCTTCCCCGGCTTCCTCCACTTCGAGCAGAACATCCCGGGCCGCTCGCCGTCAGTGCGCCACGCGCTGCGCCTGCGCAACTCGCTCTCGCTCCATCACTCCTCGATCCTCATCTCCACCGACAAGGCGGCCGACGGCTTCATCTGGCTCGCCACCGACAAGGTGAGCATGCTACTCAACTTCGGCCCCTACCCCTACCTGGTGCCCAACGACGGCCGAGTGCTCGTCTCCTCCCTCATCGAACTCCCCGAGGAGGGCACCAACCTTGTGATCCCACCCGGGGAAGCCGCCTGGCTGCGGCGCTAGGGTTGCCCCCGAATTGAGCGCTGCCCCCGAATTGAGCGCGGGCCTCACAGCGGGCGTCAGCCGCCCGAGATCCCGAGCTCGGCCTCGTGCAGGCGCGCCTTCTGCTCGGCGGTAAGCTCGTGGGAGTCGAGCCAGAATTCGGGCAGGTGTGGCTGCTTTTCCCCGCCGGCCCGGCCGCGCGGCCCGCTGGCCGCCTCCGGGTAAGGCTGGTCAAGGTCGAGCTGGCCGAGGCGGGCGCGCAGGTCCTCCAGCGTCTCCACCAGCCCCAGGTCGCGCCGCAGCTGCCCGCCCACGGCGAAGCCGCGCATATACCAGCCCACGTGCTTGCGCATCTCGCGCATCGCCCGGCGATCATCCCCAAAGTGTTCCACCGCGAGCTCGGCGTGGCGCATGATGATCTCGCACACACGAGCCAGGTTCGGCCGCATACGCCGATCCGAGCCATGCATAGCGGCCACGAGGTCGTAGAACAGCCAGGGCCGGCCCTGGCATCCGCGCCCCACCACGGCTCCGACCGCTCCCGTTAGCTCCATCATCGCTGCCGCATCCTCGGCCTCAAACACGTCGCCGTTGCCGAAGACCGGCAGGGACGATTCGCGCACCAGATCGCCAATGACCTCCCAACGGGCCGTACCAGCATAGTGCTGGGCGGTGGTGCGGGCATGCAGGGTGAGGGCCGCGATCCCGGCATCCTCGCAGATCCGGGCCACGTCGCGGAAGGTCTCGTGGTCGTCGTCGATACCGATACGGAACTTGGCCGTGACCGGCACGCGCCCGCCCGAGGCCTCGTCGGCCGCGCGCACGGCCTCGCTCACGATCGCCTCGAACAGGTCGTGCTTCCACGGCAGCGCAGAGCCGCCGCCCTTGCGGGTCACCTTGGGCACAGGACAGCCGAAGTTGAGGTCGATGTGGTCGGCGTACCCGTTCCCGACCACCAGCCGCACCGACTCCCCCACCGCCGCTGGGCCCACGCCGTAAATCTGGATTGAGCGCACCGGGTCGCCCATGTCGGGCTGGATCATCCGCATCGTCTCTGGCGTGCGCTCCACCAGCGCCCGCGACGTGATCATCTCGCACACGTACAGCCCCGCCGGCGCAAACGTTCCCTCCGCGTGATCAGGATTCACGACGCCGTCCGGCCCGGCCGCGCCCGAATCGCCGGCGACGTCGGCCAGGGCCTGCTCGCCAAACTGCCGGCACAGCTGGCGGAAGGGCGGGTTGGTCACGCCCGCCATCGGGGCGAGCATGAGCGGGGTGCCGAGCCCGAGGGAGCCGATGCGCACGGCAGGGACGCCGCGCTGCGGCGTCGTGAGGCGAGCGGACGCGGACGGGAAGCTCATGCGTCCGCCTTCCGCGAGGGCGCAATGGGCGCAAGCAGGGTGGCGATCGCCGTGGTCATCGGGATGGCGAGCACCAGGCCGATCGAGGCAACGAGCGTACGGACGATCTCCTCAGCGATCTGGCCCACCGTGAACAGGTCGAGCACCCCGCGGTTGACCAGCGCCGCGCTCATGAGGAGCGGCAGCGAGGTGCCCACGTAGGCGAAGGCGAGGGTGTAGACAGTGGAGGCAATGTGGTCGCGGCCGATCACCATCGCCTGGCTGAACACCTTCGCACGGCTCGCCGCCGCGTTCGCCGCCTGCAACTCCCACACGGTGGAGACCTGCGTGATCGTCACGTCGTTAAGCGCGCCCAGGCCAGCCAGGATGATCCCGCACAGGAGGATGTCGCTCATGTTGAGGTAGGTCAGCTGCCCGGCCAGCGAAATCGCGTCGTCCGACAGCGTGCCCGTGAGGTTATTCGCCCGCACCGACACCGCCGCCAGAACACCCGTAATGAGCAGGCCGGCAAAGGTGCCAAGCACCGCCGTCGTGGTACGGATCGAGACACCGTGGGCGAAGTAAATGGAGGCGAACATCATCGCCGATGCCCCCACCACGATGACGGCCAGCGGGGCAGTACCCACCATGAGAGCCGGCAACATGAAGGTGCCCACCACCGCGAGCGAGGCGGTCAGGCCTAACAGCGCCGCGAGCCCCTTCCAGCGGGCCACCGCCACCACGACGATGACGTAAAGCGCCACCAGCGCCGACAACGGCACGTCGCGCACGAAGTCCACAAAGATATAGGGAGAGCCAAACTCCACCGCGCCGGGATTGAACAGGGCCTTAATCTTATCGCCCACGTCCAGCCCGTTGCCCACCACCTCGAACGGCACGTGGACCGGCACCTCCACCCCGTCCACCACCATCGTGACCGGGTACTGGCCCACCTCGTCCATTGCGCCGATCGACGTGACCGTGCCGATCGCAGTCGACGAACCGGAATAGTTGAGCTCCACCGAACCCACCGGGGTCTCACCCCGCGGCCACAACCACACCAGGCCAACGAGGGTGGCCACCGCGAGCGGCACCACGATCGCCGCAAGGATCAGCCGTACCTTCCGGCGCTGCTGCGGGCCCATGGAAAGGTGGGCCGCGTGCGAGTGCACGTGGCCCACCCCGTCGTGAGAGCTACCCACTAACAGCCCGCCAGCTTCTCAGACAGGAAGGACTTGACCTCATCCATTGGGATGCGGACCTGCTCCATCGTGTCGCGGTCGCGGATCGTCACCGCCTTGTCATCCAGGGAGTCGAAGTCGATCGTCACGCAGTACGGCGTGCCGATCTCGTCCTGGCGGCGGTAGCGGCGGCCCACGGCCCCGGCGTCGTCGTACTCGATGTTCCAGTACTTGCGCAGGTCAGCCGCGAGGTCTTTCGCCACCGACGTCAGCTCCTCCTTACGCGAGAGCGGAAGCACGGCCACCTTGACGGGGGCCAGGCGCGGGTCGAGCTTGAGTACAACGCGCTTATCCACGCCGCCCTTCGTGTTGGGCGCCTCGTCCTCCGCGTAGGCCTCCACGAGGAAGGCCATAAGCGAGCGGGTCAAGCCCGCCGACGGCTCGATGACGTACGGCGTGTAGCGCTCGCCGGACTGCTGGTCGAAGTACTCCAGTTTCTTGCCCGAGGCCTCCGAGTGGGCCGAGAGGTCGAAGTCCGTACGGTTCGCAATCCCCTCGAGCTCGCCGAACTCGGAGTTCGGGAAGCCGAAGCGGTACTCGATGTCCACCGTCCGCTTGGAGTAATGCGAGAGTTTCTCCTGCGGGTGCTCGTAGAGGCGCAGGTTGTCCGGATCAATGCCGAGGTCGGTGTAGAAGGCCAGGCGCTCATCAATCCACGCCTGGTGCCATTCCTCGTCCTCGCCCGGCTTGACGAAGAACTCGATCTCCATCTGCTCGAACTCGCGGGTGCGGAAGATGAAGTTGCCCGGCGTGATCTCGTTGCGGAAGGACTTGCCCGTCTGGGCGATGCCGAACGGGGGCTTCACGCGCGCCGACGTCATGACGTTGGCGAAATTAACAAAAATGCCCTGGGCGGTCTCCGGGCGCAGGTAGTGCAACCCCGCCTCGTCGTCGACCGGCCCGAGGAAGGTCTTGAGCATGCCGGAAAACGCGCGCGGTTCAGTCCACTTGCCGCGGTTGCCACAGTTGGGGCAGGCCACGTCCGCCATCGTCACGTCCGCCTCGTCCACGCCGTTCTTGGCGGCGTACTGCTCGATGAGCTCGTCCTCACGCAGGCGCTTGTGGCACTCGAGGCACTCCACCAGCGGGTCCGAGAACGTGTCCACGTGCCCGGACGCGTGCCAGACCTGGCGCGGCAGAATGATGGAGGAATCCAGGCCGACGACGTCGGCGCGCCCCTGCACGTTCCGCTTCCACCACTGGCGCTTGATGTTTTCCTTGAGCTCGACGCCGAGCGGCCCGTAATCCCACGCGGAGCGCGTGCCGCCATAGATTTCACCCGAGGGGAAGACGAAGCCGCGCCGCTTGGCGAGGGAAATTGCTTGATCGAGACGCGAAGGTGCCTGCTTGGCCACTGTTTCGCTCCTTTCTTTGCCGCACCTGGATGGTGCGGAATACCACCCCGCAGCTGGCTGCTGCGGGTCACCGGAAACCCGGTGGCCAGACGAAGGTCCACTTTTATTCTATGGTGAACGCCCCCTTTCCACGGCCTCGCCCCATGTGGAAGGCATCACCGGAGATTGACTGTCATTCTCAAATACTCCGATAATAGTTCCCATGAAGATGTTAAAAACTGCTTCAGTGTTCTTCGCCAGCGCCCTCGCGCTGAGTGCCTGTTCCTCCGCGCCCGATGCCGGCAGCACCGATAGCGCCGACTCCTCGGCCCTCAAGGTCACCACCTCCTTCTACCCGCTGACCTACCTGGCCGAGCGCATCGGCGGCGAGCACGTAGCTGTCACCGACCTCACCCCGCCCGGGGCCGACGCCCACGGCGTCGAGCTGTCCCCCAAGGAGGTCTCCGAGCTGTCGGACGCCGACCTCGTGCTCTACATCGCCAAGCTCTCCCCCGCCATCGACGACGCGATCGATGCCTCCGACGTCTCGGCCGTCAACATCGGCGATTCGGTCAACCTCCTGCCCTTCGCCGAGCTCGGCACCGACCCGCACGAGGGCCACGATCACGACGCCGAGGCCGAAGATCACGATCACGACCATGACCACGACGCCGAGGCCGAAGGTCACGATCACGACCATGACCACGAGGACGGCGACGGCCACGACCACGGCACGCACGATCCGCACTTCTGGACCGATCCGGCCCGCATGATGCTCGCCGCGGACACGATCGCCCAGCAGCTCATCAACCTGGACGAGGCGAACAAGGCCACCTACGAGGCGAACGCCGAGGCCGTCAAGGCCGACCTGCAGGGCCTGTTGGACGAGCTCGAGGGGATCGACGCTACGCAGTGCCGCACGGATTCCTTCCTCGTGTCGCACAAGGCCTTCTCTTACCTCGCGCTTGAGGCCGGGCTCAACCAGATCGGCATCGCCGGTTTCGACCCGGAGATTGAGCCCTCGCCGGCCCGCATCCGCGAGATCCAGGAGCTCGTGACCGAGCACCAGATTGACACGGTCTTCGCCACCTCGGATGGCGAGACGAAGACCGCGAAGGCGATCGGCGATGACCTCAACCTCACGGCCGACGTCCTCGACCCGGCCGCCACCCAGCGTGACCCGAACATGGATTACCTCGACGTGATGAAGCACGACATCGAACTGCTGCGCACGTCCATGGGGTGCTAATGACGCTCGCAGTTACTGCGAGTGGCCTGCACGTCCAGCTCGGATCGGCCCACATCCTGTTAGGGATCGACTTCGAGCTGGCCCAGGGCCGCACCCTCGCCGTGCTTGGTGCGAATGGCTCCGGCAAGTCCACGCTTGTGCGTGCGCTTGTCGGGGCCATCCCCACGTCTGCGGGCACGATCACGCTGTTCGGCACGGACCTCACCGCGCGCCGCAAGGTGGACTGGGCCCGCATCGGATTTGCTCCCCAGCGCACGACGGCGACCTCCGGCGTTCCCGCTACCGCGCTCGAGACCGTCATGGGCGGCCTTGTGTACGGCAATCTCCTGCGCCCCCGGCGCGGCGGACGGGAAGCCGCGATGGCCGCGCTCGAAACAGTCGGGCTGGCCGATCGCGCGAACGAGTCTGTGCAGACCTTCTCCGGCGGCCAACAGCAGCGCATCCTCACCGCCCGCGCCCTCGTCCGCGACCCGGACCTGCTCATCCTCGACGAGCCCTTTGCCGGCGTCGACAGCTCTTCGCGCGAAACCATCCTCGCCACGCTCGCGGCTGAGAAGGCCAAGGGCAAGACGATCATCCTCGTCTTGCACGAGGTCCACGAATACCGCGAGCTGGTGGACGAGGCGCTCATCCTCGACGCCGGCCGTGTACTCGAGCACACCACCGACATCGCTGACCTCCACGGCTCTGGCCACCACGCCCTGCCCGGGCACGACCACGTCCACGAGCACGGCGACAACGCCCCGCACTACCGATCCCCCTGGCTTGGAGGCCCTCTGTGATTGTCGACATGCTCTCCTCCACCTTCATGCAGCGCGCCCTCATCGTCGCGGTCCTGGTGGGGCTCGCCGCCCCGGTGGTCGGCACCTACCTCGTCCAGCGACGCCTCACCCTACTCGGGGACGGGATCGGCCACGTGGCTCTCACCGGTGTGGCCCTCGGCTGGCTCGCGGCCAGCGCCGCCGGCGCCATCGACAAAGATGCCTGGGCCGTCCCCGGCGCGATCATCGCCTCGGTGGTCGGCGTCCTCCTCATCGAGTGGATGCGCACCCACGGCCACGCCTCGGGCGACGTCGCCCTCGCCATGCTTTTCTACGGCGGCATCGCCGGCGGCGTGCTCCTTATCGGCATCGCCGGGGGCACGACGTCGAACCTCAACGCCTACCTCTTCGGCTCCATCTCCACCGTCACCAGGACCGACACCTACCTCACGATCGGACTGACCATCGTCATCCTCGCCGTCGGGATCGGGTTGCGCCCCGCGCTCTTCGCGTTGTGCCACGACGAGGAGTTCGCTCGCGCGTCGGGCCTGCCCACCGGCCTGCTGTCGATCCTCATCTCCGTCACGGCGGCTCTCACCGTGGCCCTGGCCATGCGGATCGTGGGAGCGCTCCTCGTCTCGGCACTCATGGTGATCCCGGTGGCGATCGCCCAGACGCTCTCCCGCTCGTTCAAAACCACGATGCGGGCCGCTATGGCCATTGGGGTGGTCGTGGCAGTCGCCGGCCTCGTCATCACCTACGTCAAGCCCTGGTCCCCCGGCGCCACCATCGTCGTGCTCGCGGTGGGCCTGTACGCGATCGTCGTCGCGTTGCGCCCCCTCGTCATGCGGGCCCTCAAGCGCGATGTGCACCGCCACCCGCACCCCCACCACGCTCCCGACGTCAAGGTCAACGTTGACTGCGACACCGCGCCGCTACGCTAGGATAGAGGCGGAGGTTCCCCATGAGAATGACTAGGCAGCGCAACGCGATCGCCACCTTGCTGGAAGAGACGGAAGAATTCCTGCCCGCCCAGCGCATCCATGAGCTGTTGCTCGAACGCGGCGAGAAGGTGGGGCTGGCCACCGTCTACCGCAACCTTCAGGCACTCGCCGAGCAGGGAAGCGTGGACGTGCTACGCCAGGAAGGCACCGACGTCCAGCTCTTCCGCCACTGCAAGGACGACGGCCACCACCATCACCTCCTGTGCCGCAGCTGCGGGCGCACGGTTGAGCTTTTCATCCCCCAGCTCGAGGACCTAACCAAGGGCGTCGCTAAGGAACACGGCTTCACCGACATTTCGCATGACATCGAAATCTATGGCCTATGCGCTAATTGCGCGGAAGACGCTGCCAGCTAACACTTTCCTTTTTCCCTGAGTGTCGCGTAGTGTAGGCCTGGTGGGACTTATTGACGCGATCGCCGAATTCGTCCGGAGCGGGCCGGTGGCTTTCGTGTACCTCTTTTTCCTTTTCGGCGCGTTTTCCCGCTCGCAGGCGATCTACTGGCTCGGCCGCTACATGGGGTCCTTCATCATGAAGCGGGGCCGGCCGCACGGCGGCTGGCGCGTGCGGATGTACAACCGCATCCACGCCGATTCCACCCAGAACGCGATCGCGGCACTTCGCCGGCGCGGGTGGCCGATGATCCCGTTCTCCTTCGTCACGGTAGGCCTCCAGACTCTCATCCAGCTCTCCGCCGGGGTCATCGCCATGCCCTGGCTGCGCTACTCCATTGCGAGCATCCCGGGCGCGATCGCCTGGGCCCTCATCTACACCACGATCGGCTGGGCCGTGTGGTCCGCCGCCTTCCGCGCGGCCACGGGCTCGCCCTGGGCCCTGCTCGCCCTCCTCGTCGCCGCCCTCGCCCTCGTGTGGCGGCGCACCCGCAACACGCCCACCGCGGCGTAGCCCTGGCCGGCTTCGGGCCGTGCCCGTGAGACAATAGAGTCATGGAAGAAATACCCGTACGCCTGCCGATTAAGCTCAGCCAGTTCCTCAAGCTCGCCAACCTTGCCGAAACCGGCGGGCACGCCAGCGAACTCATCGCCGCCGGCGAGGTTGCAGTCAACGGACAGGTGGAGACCCGCCGCGCCCACAAGCTCGCCGCTGGCGACGTGGTCGAGGCCGGCGGCTACCGCGCCAAGGTGATCGAAGGCTAACTACACCACGCAGTCCCGCCCGAGTAGCACCTTGAGCTCCGTGTAGAGCGACGGCTCCGGGGAGACCCAGAAGTTGCTCGCAACCTCGGCCACCACGGTCTTGTTCGGCGCGGCACACCACACGTGTAGACGCACCGGCGACTGGCCCGGATAGCGGGCAAGGATCTCCGCCAGCTGATCCATTTTCACCGCGCTACACGCCCGCTCGTCGATCTTGATGTCGATCGGGTGGTCCAGCTCGATTTCGCCCGCCGGCGGCAAGGTCATCGTCCTGGCAGACAGCTTGACCGGCCCCTCATCTTCGATCTGGGCCCGGGCCTCTACGATGACTACCGCGTCCGGGATCAGGATCGAAGACACCTGCTGATAGGTGGCCGGGAAGAAGTTGACGTCGATCGGGCCGGTGCGGTCCTCGATCGTGGCGATCGCCCACGCCTTGCCCGACTTCTTCGTGATCTTCGTTTGAACGGCGGATATGAGGCCCGCGATCGTCACCATCTGCCCGTCACGCACGTTGTCTGATTCGAGCAGGTCAACCACCGTGGTGTCCGCGGCGCGGTTGAGGAAGTTCTCCATGCCCGATAGCGGGTGGTCCGAGACATACAGGCCGAGCATCTCCCGCTCGAAGTTGAGCTTTTCGCGCTTGTCCCATTCGGGGATGTCAGGGATCGCCACGTCGAACCCGTCGCTACCGCCAACCCCCAGGTCTCCGAAGAGATCGAACTGGCCGGCCGCCTCGTTGCGCTTGACCGGGATGACCGCATCGATCGCCTCCTCCACGATCGCCACGAGCGCCCGGCGGCACTCCCCCAGCGAGTCAAAGCCACCCGCCTTGATCAGGCACTCGATCGAGCGCTTGTTGCAGGCCGACAGCGGGATCTTGTCCAGGAAGTCCTGGAACGAGGTGAAGGGCCCCTTCTCCTCGCGCGCCTTGATGATGCCGTCCACTACGTTCGCGCCCACGTTGCGTACGGCCCGCAGGCCCACGCGGATCTCATCGCCGACCGCCGTGTAGTCGGCCAGCGAAGTGTTGACGTCCGGCACCTGCACCTTGATGCCCATGCGCCGGCATTCAGCGAGATAGGTGGCCACCTTCGTCTTATCCGACATCTTCGAGGTGAGCAGGGCCGCCATGAATTCGGCCGGGAAATGGGACTTGAGGTAGGCCGTCTGGTAGGACACCAGCGCATAGGCCTCCGAATGCGACTTGTTGAAGGCGTAGGAGGAGAAGGGCAGCAGGATGTCCCACAGGGTGTCGATCGACTCCTGAGAGAACCCGTTGTCCCGCATACCTTGGGAGAAGCTGGCGAACTGCTGCTGGAGCACCTCGGCCTTCTTCTTGCCCATCGCCTTACGCAAAATATCTGCCTGGCCCAGCGTGAAGCCCGCCAGCTTCTGGGCGATACGCATCACCTGCTCCTGGAACACGATGAGGCCGTGGGTAACGCCCAGGATGTCTTCGAGGGCCTCCTCCAGCTCCGGGTGGATCGGCGTCTTTTCCTGCAGCCCGTTCTTGCGCAGGGCGTAGTTCGTGTGCGAGTTCGCGCCCATCGGGCCCGGGCGGTAGAGGGCGGAGACGGCCGAGATGTCGGCGAAGCTGTCCATCTTCATCTGGCGAAGCAGCGTTCGCATGCCGGCGCCATCGAGCTGGAAAATGCCGAGCGTGTCGCCGCGAGCCAGCAGCTCGTACGTCTTCGGATCATCCAGCGGGATCGCGTCAATATCCGGGGCATCCTTTCCGTTGACCCGGATGTTTGCCAGGGCCGCCTCGATCACCGTGAGGTTCGACAGGCCGAGGAAGTCCATCTTGATCAGGCCCAGTTCCTCGCACTCAGGGTATTCGAACTGGGTGAGGATCGCGCCGTCCTGCTGGCGCATCATGACCGGAATGACATCGGTCAGGGGCTTGGAGGACATGATGACGGCGCAGGCGTGCATGCCCGTCTGCCTAGTCATTCCCTCCAGGCCACAGGCCAGGTCATAGACCTTCTTGCAGTCCGGATCGTTGTCAATCAGTTCGCGGATCTCCCCCGCCTCCGCATACCGCGGGTGATCCTTGTTGAACAAGTCATTGACCGGGATGTCCTTGCCCATCACCGACGGCGGCATCGCCTTGGTGAGCCGATCGCCCATCTCGAACGGGTAGCCGAGCACGCGAGAGGCATCCTTGAGCGACTGCTTGGCCTTGATCGTGCCGAACGTGACCACCTGGGAGACCTTGTCCTTGCCGTACTTGTCCTCCACGTACTCGATCACCTCGTCCCGCCGGCTATCGTCGAAGTCGATATCGAGATCGGGCATGGAGATGCGCTCCGGGTTCAAGAACCTCTCAAAGAGCAGATCGTGCTTGATCGGATCGAGCTGGGTGATTTCGAGTGCGTAGGCCACCATCGATCCCGCACCCGATCCGCGCCCCGGGCCCACGCGGATCCCGTGCCGCCGCGCCCAGCGGATGTAATCCGAGACCACCAGGAAGTAGCCGGGGAAGTCCATCTGCAAGATGACGTCCATTTCGTAGTCCGCGCGCTTGCGCACGTCATCCGGGATGACATCCCCGTAGCGGCGGTGCAGCCCGTCATTGACCTCCCGCACGAACCACGACTTCTCATCTTCCCCGCTCGGCACCGGGAACTTGGGCATGTAGTTCACGCCGTCGGCCGTGGTGTCGAAGTGGACGTTGCAGCGCTCCACGATCTCCAGCGTGTTCTCGCACGCGCCCTCGAGGTGGCCGAAAGAATTCCACATGTCCTCCGAGCTACGGATGTAGTAGCCCGTACCCTCGAAGCGGAAGCGGTCCGGATCCATGAGCGTGGAGCCCGAGTTCAGGGCGAGCATCGCGTCCTGCACCGTGGACTGATCCTGGGTGACGTAGTGCGAATCGTTCGTGGCCAGCAGGGGCGCCCCGATCTGGCGCGCGATCGCCAGCAGATCGTCCTTAACCCGGCGTTCGATATCCAGGCCGTGGTCCATGAGCTCGAAGTAGAAGTTCTCCTTGCCGAAGATGTCCTGGAACTCGCCCGCAGCCTTCAGCGCCTCGTCAAACTGGCCCAGCCTCAGCCTGGTCTGGATCTCCCCCGACGGGCATCCCGCCGTGCCGATGAGCCCGTGATGGTATTTCTCCAGCAGCTCCCTATCGATGCGCGCAGCCTTGCCGAGCGTGCCCTCGATCGAGGCGAGGGACTGCATGCGGAACAGGTTGTGCATGCCCTCCGTGGTCTCCGCCAGCAGCGTCATGTGCGTGTAGGAGCCACGCGCCGACACGTCGTCCTTCCGCTGGGCTTCCGTGCCCCAAAATACGCGTGTCTTATCGTGGCGGGAGGTGCCCGGCGTCATGTAAGCCTCCAGCCCGATGATTGGCTTGATCCCCGCGCCGTTTGCCGCCTTGTACAGTTCGTAGGCGCCGTGCAGATTCCCGTGGTCGGTAATCGCCACGGCAGGCTGGCCAAGCGCCGCCACTTCCTTGACCAGGCGCCCGATCTTCGCCGCTCCATCGAGCAGCGAGTAATCGGTGTGGACGTGAAGGTGCGCGAAGTTCTTAGCCATGGGATTCAGTCTAGCGAGGGCCTCCGGCAAAGTTCTCGGAGCCCGATGTGATCCCACCTAACCGCACCGCCGCCCGCAATTCTACTGGGCCTCGGCGCGTCGCAGTGTGAGGACCATGTCCTGGTGCCAGATCCCCTCGTCCAGGTAGCGCTCCCGGTTCACGACGCCGTAGCCCAGGCTTGCGTAGAAACCCATCGCGCTCTCCTGGGCCGACAGCTCCACGCGAACGTCGTCACCCGCCACATCAAGCGCCAGCTCGTGCATCGCGTTCATCAGCGCACGGCCCACCCCGGTGCCGCGGGCCCAAGAATGGACCGCCACGCGGCCCACGTGCACGTGCCCGGCCTCGTCGATCAAGAGCCGGGCAGTGCCGGCGTCGTGCCCGCCCACCTCAGCCAGGACGTGGCGGGTGGGCGGAGCGAAATCGAGCGCGTCGATCTCGTTGGCCGCCTCCACGTGCTGCTCGTCGACGAACACGGCCATCCGGATCGCGAAGCAGCGCTCGAGCTCCTCGCGGGTGGTCACCTGCCAGACCCTCACGGCAGGCCGTATCCCTCACGCACGGTCGTGAGCGCCCGGGCCAGATCCTCCGCGTACGGCGACTCGAACTCGATGTAATGCCCTGTGGTTGGATGCTCGAAGCCGAGCTTGACGGCGTGCAGCCACTGCCGCTCCAACCCGAGCCGCTCGGCCTGCACCGGATCCGCGCCGTACATGACATCGCCCAGGCACGGGTGCTTGATGGCGGACATGTGCACGCGGATCTGGTGCGTGCGCCCCGTCTCCAGGTGAACCTCCACGAGCGAGGCCCCGGGCATCGCCTCGATCACGTCGTAGTGCGTGATCGCATGCTTGCCGTCCGCGCGCACGCCCATCTTCCACTGATGGCGCATGTCGCGCCCGATCGGCGCCTCCACCGTGCCCGACATGGGATCGGGGTGGCCTTGGATGAGCGCGTGGTAAACCTTCGTGACCGTCCGCTCCCGGAACGCGTGCTTGAGCCCCGAATAGGCCCGCTCGGACTTGGCCACCACCATGGCCCCCGACGTGCCTACGTCCAGCCGGTGCACGATCCCCTGGCGCTCTTGTGGGCCCGACGTCGTCAGCCGCACCCCCGAGGCGAGCAGTGCGCCCAGCACGTTGGGCCCCTCGAAGTTCTGGGAGGCATGGGCGGCCACCCCCGCGGGCTTGTCCACTACGATGATGTCCTCGTCCTCGAAGATCACGCCCATGCCCGCCACCGGCGTCTCGCGCACGAGCGGCTCCTCAACCGGCAGTTCCACCTCGAGCACACTACCCGGGCCCACCTTGGTCGAGTTCTTAGGGCGGGCACCGTCGAGCAACACGTCCCCGCGCTCCACGAGCTCTGCGCACTTGGCCCGCGAGAGCCCGGTCATCGTGGCAAGGGTGGCATCGACGCGGCCGCCGGCCAGCCCGTCGGGAACGAGGTAGGTGTTCACTGGGTTTTCTCCGGGGTGCGTCCGAATTCGTAGGCGAGGAGGGCCACCACGCCCACCACCAGCGCGATGTCGGCCACGTTGCCCACGAAGTAGCCGTTGTAATCGATCATGTCCACCACGTGCCCGCTGGGGAATCCTGGCTCCCGGAAGAGCCGGTCGATCAAGTTGCCCACGGCGCCGCCCCAGACAAAGCCGAGGATGATCGCCGGCACCTGCGCCGAGCGCGCGATGACCACGGGCAGGCCCACGCTCACCACCGCGGCGATCGCCGTGATCACCCACGTCATCGAGTTGCCAAGCGAGAACGCGGCTCCTGAATTGAACACGAGGCGCAGCGACAGGAAGGAGCCGAGGAGCTCAATGCGTTCCCCGCCGCCGAGTGCGCCGAGTGCCCACTGCTTGACCAGCTGGTCGATCGCAATGGTGAGAAGGCCAAGAATAAAGGGAAGGGATTTCTTCATCTCACAAACAAGAAGAGGAGGACACAGCCGCGCCCTCCTCCCCCGAAAAACGAGTTACTGGTTACCCTGCATCTCAACGTTCTGCAGCAGCGACTCGAGGTAGCTGCGCAGGCGCGTGCGGTAGTCACGCTCGAACTCACGTAGCTCGGAGATCTTGCGCTCGAGCAGGGAGCGCTCCTCCTCCAGCTTGGTGAGCGTGCGGTTGTGAATGTCCTCCGCTTCGGTGATGATGCGGGTGCGCTCGGCGTTCGCCTCGGAGATGATGCGCTCCTCCTCGGCCTTGCCGTTAGCCACGTGCTCGTCGTGAAGACGCTGGGCCAGAGCGAGCATCGAGGTGGCGTCCGTGACCTCGTTCACCGGCTGGTCAACCTGGGCGAACTGGGCGGTGGAGGTGGCGTCCGACGGCGCGGCCTGATCGGACTGCGGGGTGGCAAGGCCAAGCTGGTTCTCGAGCTCCGTGATGCGAGCCTTCGCTGTCTGCAGCTGGGCCTCGAGCTCAGCCTTCTCCTTCGTCAGGGCCGCGATCGTTTCGGCGACCTCGTCGAGGAAGAAATCGACCTGATCCTTATCGAAGCCATCCTCGGCGCGCTGGGGTTCATTGAAGCGCATATTGACGACATCGTGCTCGGTTAGCTGAGCCATGTTCTTCACCTCGTGATCAATAAAGAATTGTTGCGGAGGGCATACCCGCGGTATAAACCCTCGTCTCGGCTTAGACTACTAGACCTGCGCCCCTTATACATAACGATTAATCGACTACCCGCGCGCCTCAACCGTTTAACACGTCACAGTTTTCGGCTCTAGCACCCGAGCGAAAGCCCACGTCCCACTCTCGCTACCGCGCGGATCCTAGAGCAGGTAGGCGAAGCGCTGGATCACCTGGACAGCAATGAACAGCACGATGAAGCCCAGGTCGAGGCTGACCCCGCCGAGGTTGAGCGGGGGAATGAACTTCGCCAGGAGCTTCAGCGGAGGGTCAGTCAGCTTGTAGATAAGGTTGGCGAGGACCACCAACGCTCCCGAGGGATACCAATCCCGCGAGAGAATCTGGACGAAATCCAGCACAACACGCCCGATGAGGACGAGGACGTAGAGCTGGCACGCCCAGAACAGGACTAGCCCAAAGATCGTCATCAGGAGAAGGCGCGCGGGGCTTCAGTGCCGTAGGAGTCGATCTTGACCGACTTCGGGGTCAGAAGGAAGACGTCCTCGGAGATGGAGTTGAAGGAGCCCTCGAGGCCGAAGGTGAGGCCGTAGGCGAAGTCCACGATGCGCTTGCGCTCGTCATCGGCGGCCTCGGACAGGTTGAGCACCACCGGCAGACCGTTGCGGAACTCGAGCGCGAAATCGGCGGCGTCGCGGAAGCTAGAGACCCACACAGTGACGATGCGCGCTACTTCGGGAGCCTGGGAGACCGGGCGGATCGGGCTCACGCTTTCGTAGTCCTCATCCTCCGGGTAGTCTTCGTACTCGTCGTAATCGACGTCGTCGTACTCGTCCTCCGGCATGGCCTTCGCTGCAATCTTGTCAAACAGACCCATGGGTGCACCTCTCTCGCATTGGCTGACTCTAAACTATTAGAGAAAACCGGGATTTCCGTGAGCGTCACGGGCGTGTCGCAAGATCTGAAGCACACCGGCGAAGCGGCCCGTCTGGGTTCCGGCGTGCGTGGCGCGGCGGTGTGAAAAATGGTCGGCGGATTCGTACGTGCACACGTCCGAGCGGTAAATCTGGCGTACACCGCACGCGCGCAGCTGGGCCTCCAGGCCCGCGGGGATGTCGAGCGAGGGTGTTCCCGACGACGTCGTGGCGAGACTTTCCGGCCACCTCCCACCGACCTCCTCGGCCAGTTCCTCCGAGACCTCGTAGCAGCGCCCGCAGATCGACGGGCCGAGGATCGCGATGACCTCCCCCTCGAGGTCGGCAACTGCGGACGGGCCGACGCCGAGGTCGAGCCCCGCGCGCCCCACGTGCACCACGGCGCCGCGTTGTCCGCTTTCCTCGACGAGGATGAGCGGCACGCAGTCGGCCACCATGACGGCGCCCACCTGCCCCTTGCCAAGGGCGATCGCGTCGGCCTCACCCACCTCGAGCCAACCGAAGCGCAACCGCGCGTCGAGGGCGTCGACGATGCGGGACCCGTGGACCTGGTCCATCCACGTGATCTCCTGGCCGATGTAATGGCCCAGTGCCAGGCGGTTGGCGTGGACATGAACCGGGTTGTCCCCCACGTGTATTCCCAAGTTGAGCGAGGCGTACTCGCCCGTCGACGACCCGCCGTGAACCGTGGTGAAACCGGCCCTCACGCCAGGCGGCAGCGGGCCCTCGAACCAGTCAATCATGGAAGAAGACACCCTCTCATTTTGCCAAAAAATCCCCGGCGCACATTCGCGCGCCGGGGAATAGGTTGGAGGAAGAAACTATTCGTCGCCGAACAGGAAGGGCGGGATGTCGAGGTCCGGGCGCTGGCGCTTCGGCTCCTCAACCACGGGCACCTCAAGCGGGGTGCCGCTGACCGCCGGGCGGTGGGCCGTCTGCACCGGCTCCTCCTGCTGGTAGGCCTGGCCCGGGGTGCGCTCCTCGGTGGCGGGCGGCACGGTCGGGACAGCCGGGGCGGACGTGGCGGCCTGCTGAACGGGAGCCGCCGGGGCGGCCGGGGTGTCGAGTAGCACGTCGTCGGCCTCGTCGAAACCAGCGGCGATCACGGTCACGCGCACGTCGTCGCCCAGCGACTCGTCCACGATGATGCCGATGATGATGTTCGCGTTCGGGTCCACGGCCTCCTTGACCATCTGCGCCGCCTCGGACTGCTCGCGCAGGCCCAGGTCGGTAGAGGAGGTGAAGGCGAGGAGCACGCCGTGAGCGCCGTCGATACGGGCCTCCAGCAGTGGGGAGGAGATTGCGTTCTCGGTGGCGCGCAGCGCGCGGTCCGGGCCATTGGCGGTGCCGATGCCCATGATCGCGGTACCGGCGTCCTTCATTATGGTCTTCACGTCCGCAAAATCGACGTTGACCACGCCCGGCATGGTGATGAGGTCGGAGATGCCCTTCACGCCGTTCTGGAGCACCTCGTCCGCCAGGCGGTAGGCCTCGATGATCGACAGGTCCTCCTCGGTCACCTCAAGCAGGCGATCGTTGGGGATGACGATCAGGGTGTCGACGGCGTCGCGAAGCTCTCGGATGCCGTCGTTAGCGTTGCGGGAGCGCTGGAGGCCCTCAAAGGAGAACGGGCGGGTGACCACGCCCACGGTGAGCGCGCCCTGCTCGCGGGCGGCACGCGCGATGACGGGAGCGGCGCCGGTGCCGGTTCCGCCGCCCTCGCCGGCGGTGACGAAGACCATATCCGCGCCCTCAAGGGTGGAGACGACGACGTCGAGGTTCTCCTCGGCAGCGCGCTTTCCCACCGTGGGGTCAGCGCCGGCACCCAGGCCGTTCGACACGTCGCGGCCGATATCAATCTTGGTTTCGGCCTCGGACTTGGCCAGGGACTGGCTGTCGGTGTTGACGGCGATGAAATCGACGCCGGCAAGGCCGTCCTGGATCATGCGATCGACAGCGTTGACGCCGCCTCCGCCGACCCCGACAACCTTGATGCTTGCAGAGTTGTTCAGAGCGTACATGTATCTTCCTTCCGAACTTCAAGTTCTACTTGAAGTTTTCTGTCTCCAACCTCGCGAAAAAGGTAGAGATCTCGGAAGGCAAATTCAATGACCTCGCCGGTGTGTTGCGAGATTCATCGGCTCACAGGCGCGTCCGGCACGGACACGTCGAAGAAGCTCGCCTGCTGGGTGAGCAGAACGGCCAGCACCTGGGCCTTGAACTCCCCGCGCTCGAGGCTACCCCAGTAGACCTGGCGCCCCTCGGTAAGGTTGAGCGTAACCAGGTTGCCCTTGGCCACCGACACCTCGGTCACCTGCGCGAGCACGGCCTGATCGAGCGCGCTCAAGACCTCGAGCCCGTCCGAGATGGCCTCGGCCGGGTCCAGCCCGTCGCTCGCCCCGATGCGCGGCAGTCCGGCCGCAACCTCGGGCGGCACCGTGAGCTTCGTCCCGTCCGCCGTCACGGCGCTACACGAATCCTTCGGGCCCAGGCATGCCACCGGCACCGACTCGGTGATCTCGATGCTCAGCGCGTGGCGGTAGTCCTTGGTCACCGTGGCCGAGGCGACCTCCGGGATGTCCCGGATATCTCCGGCGAGGGCCTCGGCGTCGAGAAGTACGAGGTTCTGACCGTCGTGTGCAGCCACGAGCTGTTCGAGCTGCGTTCGGTTGACGATCGAGGTTTCTGCGTATCCCGAGATCTGGTCTGTTGAGTACTGGTAGCGCAGGAGCGGGGAGGCGAGCACGATCCAGGCGAGCAGGGCGAGAAGGCCGACGACGCCTGCGCCGAGCCCAGCCCGCCGCAGGCGCACCCGCCGCGCCTCACGCTTGCGCTCCACGCGCCGGGCATCCAGCTCCCCCTCGTCCGCGCGCCTCGACGCCAGACGGCCGCGAAGCTCACCCCCGGCTGCCCGGGCCGACTGCATGAGGCGGCTGAACGCCCCGGGGCGCGCGAGCGCGCCGGGGTCCTCCGCACGGCCTCGCTCCCGCCGCATCTCCACGGGCTCGAGGTCTTCAGCCTCGGGATCCTCAGAGGCGGCGGAGTCCCCCGCCTCCGCGCTGTCCCAGTCGCCGCTCGCCCAATCCTCGGCCTCCCACTCGTCGGCGTCCCACTCGTCGTCGAGCGGCACCATCGGTGCCGTGGGGATGTAGTCCTCAGCGCTCGGACGCGGCCGGCGCAGCTCACCCCCGCCGTCACGATCGGTGGGACCGGTGAGCTTGCGCGGCTTCTTCGGTTGCCGGGGAGCCCTCATAGCGCCTCGAGTACGACGTCGGCTAGCTCGGTCACGTCGCCGGCGCCCATCGTGATGATGATGTCTCCAGGCGCCGACAGCTCGGCAATCCGGCGCGCGGCCTCAACGCGATCAGGCACCAGCTCCGCACCCGGCAGCTGGTCGGCGATGACATTCGACTCCGCGCCATCCTCCGGCACCTCGCGCGCGGCGTACACCGAGGTGAGGACCACCGAGTCCGCCAGCGCGAGCGCCTCGGCAAACTGCGTGGCGAAGATCTGCGTGCGCGAGTACAGGTGGGGCTGGAAGAGCACCCGCACGCCCGCGGCGCTCTGCTGGCGAGCAGTCTCGAGCGTGGCGCGCACCTCCGTGGGGTGGTGGGCGTAGTCATCGATGACGCGCCGGCTCGCGACCTCGCCGCGCAGCTCGAAGCGCCGCCCGGTGCCGTGGAAGGTAGCAAGGGCCGCGGCCATCTGCGCCGGATCCTCGCCCAGCTCGATGCCCACCAGCAACGCGCCGGTGGCGTTCAAAACGTTGTGCTGGCCCGGAACGGACAGCGCCAGGTCGATCGGCTTGCCGCGGAAGCTCACGCGTGCCCCATCGCCCGTGTCCTCGATCCGGGCGTGGTTCTCCAGCCCGTCCCCGCGCCCGTATGTCCACACGCGGATCCCCTCGGAGCGCGCACGCTCCCCCAGCTCAAGCGCGTCCTCACTGTCCGCACAGCACACGATCAGGCCGCCAAACTCGATCCGGCGGGCAAACTCCACGAAGGCCTCGAAGAAGGCCTCCTTCGAACCGTAGTGGTCGAGGTGGTCAGGCTCCACGTTCGTCACCAGCGCCACGCGCGGGCGGTAATTGAGGAAGGAGCCGTCCGATTCGTCAGCCTCCGCAATGAACATCTTGCCCGTGCCCAGGTGCGCGCCGGAGGCACCGCCGGCCAGGCGTCCCCCGATCGCGCGGGAGGGATCGCGCCCCAGGGATGCGAGAGCGACCGCGAGCATACCCGACGTCGTCGTCTTCCCGTGTGCCCCGGCCACCGCCACGAAGTCTTTGTCCGCCGCCGCGATGGCGAGGGCCTGGCTGCGGTGGATGATCTCCTGGCCGCGTTCGGTGGCAACCATCAGCTCGGGGTTGTCGGCCTTGATCGCGGTGGAGACCACCACGGTGGCAGCCGGATCCACGTGCGCCGCGTCATGGCCCACAAAAACCGTGGCGCCCGCAGCCTTCAACCGCTGCAAGTTCGCCGAATCCTGCCGGTCAGAGCCGGTGACGGCCTCGCCGCGCTCGAGCAACAGCTCACCCACAACGCTCATGCCCGCGCCGCCCGCTCCAATGAGGTGGTACATCATCGCTCCTCCGCCAGGCGCATCGCGATACTGGCCAGGCGGCTGGCCGCGTTTAGCGGCGAGACGCCCTTGGAGCGCTCGGCCATCGTCTCCAGCTGATCGCCCTCGAAGAGGGGAAGGATCGCGGAGCGCACCTTCTCGGCCGTCAGCGCCTTGTTTTCGATGAGAATCGCTCCCCCGGCGCTCACCACGTCGCGCGCGTTGAGCGCCTGCTCGCCATTGCCCACCGACAGCGGCACGAAAACGGCCGGGATGCCGAGCGCAGACAGCTCCGCCACCATGCCCGCCCCCGAACGGGAGACCGCCAGGTCCGCCACCGCGTAGGCGCTCTCCATGTCGGACAGGTAGTCGAGAACAACGTAGCCCGGGTCGGGCGCGGCCGCGCGGACGGCGTCGTCCTTGTCCTTGCCCGTGATGTGAAGGACCTGGACACCGGCGGCCCGGATGTCGGCGGCGGCCTGGGCGAACACCTCGTTCATGTGGAGGGCACCGGACGAACCGCCCGTGACCAGCATGATCGGCGACGCCGGGTCGAGCCCGAAGCGCGCGGCGGCCTCCTCACGCAGGCTCTTCCTCCCACCCGGGCGCGCCGAGAGCTGCTCGATCGCACGCTTGAGGGGAAGGCCCACGCTCACCGTGATGCCCTTCGCAGCGCGCAGCGGAGTGGAGGGGAAAGTGAGGGCCACCGTGGCCGCGAAGCGCGCTCCAAGCTTGTTCGCCATGCCCGGGCGGGCGTTGCCCTCATGCACAATCACCGGGATCTTGCGCTTGCGTGCCGCGAGGTAGACCGGGGTGGACACGTAGCCACCGAAACCAATGACCACCTCGGCGTCGTGGCGCTCAAGGATCTCCCCCGCCGCCGCGATCGCACCACGGAAATTCATGGGAAAGCGCACCACATCCAGGGAGGGCTTGCGCGGCAACGGCACCCGCGGGATGGTCTCTAGCCGAACGTCGGCCGCAGGAACCAGGGTGGTCTCAAGTCCGGCGGCGGTGCCCACCGCCACTACCTGCGTGCCCGGGTATTCCTCCGTAATGGCGTTGGCCGTGGCCAACAGAGGGTTGACGTGGCCGGCCGTTCCCCCTCCCGCAAGTATGATTGCCATTATCGATTGCTCCTCACTACGGTCCGGATTCGTTGCACAAGCCTACCGCGAACCCGCCAGCTCTCCCGAACCCCCGGCACGGCCAGTGCGGCGGACATGACGCACCCCACCATCGCCAGCGTGGCGAGCATGGACGATCCGCCCATGGAGATGAAGGGCAGCGGCACGCCGAACACGGGAGCGAGGCCGGTGACCACGTACATGTTGGCCAGCGCCTGCCCGCACAGCCACAGCGCCGCACCCGCGGTCATGAGCTGGGCGTACCTGTTGGGGTGCTTGCGGCAGATCTCCACCAGGCTCCAGCCAAGCGCGAGGAAGAGGACGATGACGGTCACCGTGCCGAGCAGGCCAAGCTCCTCGCCAATGACCGCGAAGATGAAGTCGGTGTGGGCCTCGGACAGGTCGCGCCACTTCTCCTTGCCCGCGCCGATCCCGGCGCCCGTCAGCCCGCCCGTGCCGAAGGCGAACTGGGCGAAGTCGGACTGCTTGGGCAGGTGGGTGTCGGGCAGGGTAAACAGGTCAGAGACGAACTCGCCGATGCGGCGCAGACGCGAGGGGTTGGCCGCCACCATGGCACCCACGCCCAAGCCGCCGAAGAACGCCACGATCCCCAAATGCTTGAGCCGCAGGCCCGCGAGGAAGAACAGGCCGCCGGCGATGAGAATATAGATGAGGCCCGTTCCCACGTCTCCGCCAGCGAGCACCAGGCCCACCGCCACGAGGAAGCCGAGGGCTGGGATCCACAGCGTGCGCAGGTCCTCGACTTCCTTCAGCTGAAGGCGGGCGAGCATGTGGGCGAGCCACAAAACGAGCGCGAGCTTGATGAACTCCGAGGGCTGGACCGTGATCGGGCCGAGCGAAAGCCAGTTGTTGTTGCCGGCCACGCCCCCACCCTGGGCGAGCACGCCAATCTGGAGCAGGCAACCGATGGCAAGGAAGAGGTGCACGAAGCGCCTGGTCACCTGGTACGGGATGAGCGCCATGACGATGAGGCCCACGATCCCGATGAGGGTGGTGAGCGCCTGGCGGGTCGCCACAGAAAATAGCGTGAGGTCCGGGTTGGCGTCCACCGCCCGGATCGAGCTAGGGGCCGTGGCCGAATACACCATGACCACGCCAAAGATCGTGAGGAGGAACGTGGAAGCGACGACCACCACGAGCGCCCGCTGAATGTCATCGCGGCGGGTGAGCTCGCGCTCCGAGAGCGCCGGACTATCAATGCTCGTCATCGTCACCGCCCAGCCTCGCCGCCGCCGCAGCGAACTTCTCCCCGCGCTCGGCGTAGGAGGCGAACTGATCCTGGGAGGCGCAGGCCGGCGCCAAAATGACCGTGTCGCCCGGCTGGGCAAGGTCGGTGGCCGCCCCGACCGCGTCATCCATCGGCGCGTCAGCATCCTCGGCCACGTAGTGGACCGGTACCTCGAGGCCGGCAAGCGCCGAGCGCCACGGCTCCTGATCACGCCCGATCACGACGACGGCGCGCAGGTTCGCGGCCACCTTCGCCACGAGCGCCTCGAAGCGGGCACCCTTGGCCAGCCCGCCCACGATCCACACGGCGTTTTCGAGCGCGCGCAGGGAGGCCTCGGCGGCATGGGCGTTGGTGGCCTTCGAGTCATCGACGTAGCGCACGCCGCCCACGTGGGCCACGGTCTCGATGCGGTGGTGGCCGCCCGTGAACTCTCGTAGCCCCTGGCGCACCGCCTCCGGCTCCACCCCGACCGCGCGCGCGAGTGCCGCGGCGGCCAGTGCGTCCTTGGCGATGTGCACGGGCAACGCCGTGCCCTCGGGGGCGAGGTGAGCGATGTCGGCAACATCGAAAAGCACCTCGGCGTGCGTGTGGCGGCGGGGAATGAAGGCGCGGTCCACGGCGTGCTCGTCCACGAAACCCAGCTGGCCCACGGACGGCACTCCCATCGACAGCCCGATCGCACGGGCTCCCTCCACTACATCGGCGCCATCCACCATCGCCTGCACCGTCTCATCCCCCACCGGGTAGAGGCACGCCGCGTGCGTGTTGGTGTAAATCCGGGCCTTCGCATCCCGGTAGTCGGCGAAAGTGCCGTGCCACTCGAGGTGGTCGTCGGCGATGTTGAGGCACACGGCCGCGGCCGGCTCCATTGAGTAGGTGGCGGCCAGCTGGAAGGAGGACAGCTCGAAGGCGAAGACCTCCGGCGCGTCCTCACTCGTCTCGCTCACGGCCGTCACGGCCGGGGTGCCGACGTTTCCGACGGCGAGCGCCCGGCGCCCGCCCGCTCGGAGGATTGCCTCGGTCATGGTCACGGTGGTCGTCTTGCCGTTTGTGCCGGTGATGCAGAGCCAAGGCGCGAAGACGCCGTCGTGCGCGGCACGCAGGTGCCAGGCAAGCTCGATCTCGGACCACACGGGCACGCCGGCTGCGCGTAGCGCCTGCCACTCGGGGCCGACCTGCCGGAAGCCCGGGGCGATAATCACTAGGTCCGGGCCCCAGGAGAGCAGCGCCTCAAGCAGGGCGGCCGGATCCGCCTCCGAGCCACCGTCCAGGTGGGCGTAGGGTTCGCGGGCCGACGGATTCGCGTCCCACGCCGACAGCACGGCCTGCGTGTGCCGCGCGAGCGCGTCAAGGGAGGCCCGGCCGGAAATCCCCAGGCCGAGCACCGCCACGCGCATGGAGGAAAACTGCGCCGCGCCGGGAATCGAACGCGTCATTGCCGCGCCAACCATTCTGCGTAGAACAGGCCAATACCGGCGGCCGCCATGAGAGCCTGGATGAGCCAGAAGCGCACCACGATCGTCACTTCCTTCCAGCCCTTGAGCTCGAAGTGGTGGTGCAGCGGCGCCATCCGGAACACGCGCTTGCCCGTGGCCTTAAACACACCGATCTGGATGACGTCCGACATGACGATGATGACGAACAGGCCGCCCAGCATGACGCCGAGGATCTCGGTGCGGGTGAGGATGGTGAGCCCGGCGAACGCGCCGCCGAGCGCGAGCGAACCGGTGTCCCCCATGAAGATCGCGGCCGGGGAGGTGTTGTGCCACAGGAAGCCCAGGCACGCGCCCACAATCGCGGCGGCCACGATCGCCAGGTCGCGCGGGTCGCGCACGTCGTAGCAGCCCGGGGCGGGGTTCACCACTGACGAGCACGTCTGGTAGGACTGCCAGATCGTGACGAAGGCGTACCCGGCGAACGCGATCGCGGATGCGCCAGAGGCAAGGCCGTCCAGGCCGTCGGTGAGGTTGACCGCGTTCGACCAGGCCGTGATGAGGAAGTTGGCCCAGATGATAAAGAGGATCAGACCCACCACGATCCCGAAGTGGGCAAGATTAATGTTCGTGTCGCGCACGAAAGAGATCCGGGTGCTTCCGGGCGTGCGGTTGTAATCGTTGCGGAACTGCAACACTGCCGCTGCGAACGAAATGCCCACCACCGCCTGCCCGATGATCTTCGCGATCGGGGTCAGGCCGAGCGAGCGTTCGTTGCGGATCTTGGCAAAATCGTCGAAGAAGCCAATGAGGCCCATGCCCACCATGAGGCCGAGCAGCAAGACGCCCGAGGCGTTCGGGCCGCGCCCGGTGGCGATGTTCGCCATCGTGTAGCCAACGATTGTGGCGAAGATGATGACGATGCCGCCCATCGTGGGCGTACCACGCTTAACGAGGTGCGTGGTCGGTCCGTCCTCGCGGATGAACTGGCCATAGGAGCGTTTCCGCAAGAAACGCACAAGCACCGGCGTGCCGAGCAGCGCCACGAGCAGCGATGCCGCCACCGAGATGAGAATTGCGAGCATTTAGTCCTCTCTCACCAGCGCGTCAGCCACGCGCCACACGCCCGAACCGTTCGAACCTTTTAGCAAGACTACGTCACCTTTGGCCAGGATCGTGGTAGCCACGTCGAGCGCTGTTTCAGATGAGGCGGTCTGTGTGGCGAGCCCGGCCGCGGCCGCGGCGTGCGTCAGGGGCCGTGTTTCTTCGCCGACGCCGATCACGACGTCGACCCCGCGGGCGGCGGCATAGTGCCCGATCGCCTCGTGCTCGGCATCCGCGTCCGCACCGAGCTCGAGCATGGCGCCAAGGATTGCGACCTTGCGCCGGCCCTCCCCAAGCCGCTCGAGGGCGTCGAGCCCGGCCCGCATGGAATCGGGGTTGGCATTGTACGAATCGTCGATGATGAGGATGCCGCCGCGCTCGGAGACAGACATGCGGTGCGGGCTAGCCGCGCCCGTCTCGCTCAGCACGCGCGCGGCCTCCTCCACGCCAATCCCGTAGTAGTCGGCCACGGTTGCGGCGGCCAGTGCGTTGGACACGTGGTGCTCGCCCACGAGCGCCAACGTCACCGGCGCACGGCCGGTGGAGGTGACGAGCACGAAGGTGGCCCGACCGGCGTCGTTAACGCTCACGTCCTCGGCATGAACGCCGGGAAGGGCCGGGTCGCCGAAGAAGAGCAGGTCGCGATCGGTGAGCTTGGCCATGGCCCGCACTCGCTCGTCAAGGGCATTGAGGATGACGGTGCCGCCCTCGCGCACGCCTGTCACCATCTCCGACTTGGCCTTGGCCACGTTCTCGATCCCACCGAAGTGGCCCAGGTGCGCGCGGGCCACGATGAGGACCACGCCCACGTCGGGCGGCGCGATCGAGGTCAGGTAGTCGATGTTGCCCATGTGGTCGGCGCCCATCTCGAGGACGAGGGTGGCGGTATCGGCGCCGGCGCGCAGGACGGTGAGCGGCAGGCCGAGCTCGTTATTGAAGGAGCCGGGCGGGGCGATGATCGGCCCGCGGATCGCCAGCAACGCGGCGAGTAGGTCTTTCGTGGTGGTCTTGCCCACCGAGCCGGTCACAGCCACCACCTGCAGGCGCGGGTTCGCCTCGCGCGCCCGACGCAGGCTTTCGCGGGCCAGACGGCCGAGGGCCGCGAGCACGTCGTCGACCACGATGAGGCGATTGGCCGGCGCCCCGGAGGCGAGGGCCACCTCGCGGCCGGCGGTCATGACGGCGCTGGCCCCGGCCTCAATGGCCTGGCCCGCCAGCGTGGAGCCGTCCACGCGCTCGCCTGCGATCGCCACGAAAAGCTCCCCGCCGCGGATCTGACGCGTGTCGGAGACAACCGCCACCACCTCGCCGGTGGCCGGCGCCTCGATGCGGCCACCGGCGTCCGCCGCCGCCTGTTCGATCGAGATCGGAATCATTCGCCCTCCCTGAGCCTCAGCGCCGTGCGTGCCACCACGCGGTCATCGATGTCGATGGCGCGGCCCGCGACGTCCTGAACCGTCTCGTGCCCGCGCCCTGCAATAAGGATAGTGTCATCCTCCCCCGCGCCCATGATCGCCGAGGTGATGGCCCGCTCACGGTCGCCGATCTCGGCGTAGTCAAAGCCCGCCGGAATCCCCTCGATCATCTCAGCCCGGATTCGAGCCGGGTCCTCGGTGTGCGGGTCGTCGTCGGTGATAATCAGGTAGTCGGCGTGCTCGGCCACGGCAGCAGCCATCATCGGGCGCTTGCCCCGATCCCGATCACCCGCCGATCCCGTCACGACGACGAGGCGCCCGCCACGCGCGGCGCGCAGCGACGTCATCGCCTTGACCAGGGCGTCGGTGTTGTGCGCGAAGTCCACCACGGTGTAGGGACGCTCCCCCACCAGCTCCATGCGACCCGGGATCGCCGGGCTGATCCCGCGCTCGCCGAGGGCTGCCGCCAGTTCCTGCGGGGCCACCCCCGATTCCATCACCATGACGGCGGCCAGCGCGGCGTTGGCCACGTTAAAGTCGCCAGGCAAGCGGGTGAGCGTCTCCAAGCTTCCGAGCGGGCCGGTCAGGCTGATCGTCTGCACGCCCGTCTCGAACGCCGAGGTGCCCTGCCAGTCGGCGTCGTTACCCCGAACGGAGAGGGAGACAACCGCGCCCGGCCTGCGCCCCGATACCTCGCGAAAGAGCCGGCGCCCCCACTCGTCGTCGACCATGATGACGCCGCGCGCCGAGTGCTCCTCGTCGAAGAGCAGCGCCTTGGCCTGGAAGTACTCCTCGAAAGTCTTGTGGTAGTCGAGGTGGTCCTGGGTGAGGTTCGTAAAGCCCGCCACGTCGAAGCGGATGGGGTTCGTGCGGCCCTGGGCGAGGGCGTGGGAGGAGGTCTCCATGACGAGGTCGGTGCCCCCACGGGCCACGAGGTCGGCCAGCATGCGTTGGAGGTCCACCGGCTGGGGCGTGGTCAGCTGCGCCGGCATCGCCTCCCCCGCGATCCGCACCTCGACCGTGCCGATGAGGCCGGTGGTGCGGCCCAGGCGGGCGAGCGCGTCCTCGATCATGTAGGCCGTGGAGGTCTTGCCGTTCGTGCCGGTCACGGCGAAGGTGGTGAGCCGCTCGTCCGGGCGGCCGAAGCAGAAGGAGGCCACGAGCCCGGCCACGCGCGCCGGGTCGGCCACAACGAGCACGGGCACACCGACGTCGCCCGCAATCTCCGCGCCCTCGGCGTCGGTGAGCACCGCGGCGGCACCCGCATCGACAGCGGCGCGCGCAAAGCGGGCGGCGTGCACAGTGGCGCCACGGACTGCCACGAAGAGGTCACCCGGGCGGACCTGGCGGTTGTCGGCGCACACCCCCGTGACCGATCCGACCGCGGGGGCGATGTGCAAAAGCTCGGCGAGGTCGGCGAGCTCAGTGAGCGATGGAGGCATCATTTTTCCCTACTGCTGCGACTGCTGGGATTCGATCAGTTCCGCCTCGGTCCACGGCAGGCGCACGAGCGGCACCTGGGACGGGGCCACCTTCATCTGGCGCATGGCGAACTCGGCGGTGCCGCTGAAGACGGCCGCGGCGGTGTCGCCACCGTAGCCCGCGCCCGCGGCGTTGTAGATGATGGAGGCGAAGATGATCTTCGGGTCCTCGGCCGGGATCGTCCCCACGAACGTTCCGGCTCGCTTGGTGAGCGCGCCCGAAGCATCCGGCACCTGCGCCGTGCCCGTCTTGCCCGCCACGTTGTAGCCCTCCACGCGCGCCCGCCAGCCGGTGGAGTGCGGGTCGGTGACCGCCTGCATCATCTCGAGCATCGTGTGGGCGGACTGCTCGGTGATGACCTGGCGCGATTCGCCGACCGCCGTGGGCGTGTAATCACCGTCCACGCTTTCCACACCATCCACCAGATGCAACGGGATGTAGACGCCCTTATTGGCAATGACGCTCATCATCTGGCCCAGCTGGAGCGTGGTGGCGCTCCACGCCTGGCCAAACATCGTGGTGTAGTGGGTGCGTCCGGCCCAGTTTTCATACGGGTAGACGACGCCGGAGCTCTCGCCCGGCAGCTCGATGCCGGTGCGCGCGCCGAGGCCGAAGTCCATCATGTACTGGTAGCGCACCGAGTCCTCGATCGTGTCGCCGATCTGGACCAGGCCCGTGTTGTAGGACTTCGCCAGCGTGCCGGCCACCGTGAGGCGCTCGGTGGGGTGCTCGTCGTTGTCCTTGATGACCTCACCGTTCGGCATCTCCAGCCGGCTCGCCACCGTGAACATGTCGAGCGGGGTGACCGTGCCCTCGTTGATCGCGGCAGAGTACGTCACCAGCTTGCCGGTGGATCCGGGCTCGACCACCGCCGAGACCGCCCGCGAGTTCCAGTCTTTCGGATCGGAGGCAGACAGGTTCGCCGGGTCCGGCGATCGCGAATCGGCCAGGGCCAGCACTCTCCCGGTGCCCACTTCGATGACGACGGCGGCGCCCCACTCAGCGCTCTGGCCTGTCACCACCTCGTTGAGGGCGTCCTCGGTGGCCTTTTGCAGGTCGGCGTCGATCGTGAGGTGGACCGAGCCGCCGTCGACGGCGGGGGTCTCGCGGCGCTCGGAGTTGGGGAAGACGGCGCCGCCGGCCGCCACCTCGTATTGGATCATGCCCTCGGTGCCGGAGAGGAGGTCGTCATACTGCTGCTCGATGCCGGCCCGCCCGATCGGGTTGCTCGATTCTTCGGTCTCACCCAGGTAGCCCAGGATCGTGCCGGCCGTGGTACCGCCCGGGTACTGGCGCTGCATGAAGCGCTCGGGGTAGATCCCGCGGATGCCGAGCGCGTTAATCTCCCGCCACTCGTCCGGGGAGATGTCAGAGGCGATGAGCTGCCACTTCGACTTCTTCTCCCCGCCCAGCAACAGGCCGCCCAGCTCGGCCGGGTCGGCGTCGAGCAGGGGCGCGAGGATCTTGGCCGCGGCCGCCGCGCCCGAGCCTGTGACGTTGCCGTCGTCGTCGCGCGTGACGAACTCGGCGATCTCGGTCTGGTCGGCGCGCACGTTGTAGCGCTCAACGGAGGTGGCGAGCACGGCGCCATTGGCGTCCACGATGTCGCCGCGCTTGGCTTCGAGGGGGTAGGTACGCCAGCGGAATTCGCGTGCGGTTTCCGACAGCGCGCCCGCCTGGATCACCTGGAGATAGAAGAGGCGAAGCCCCAGGATCGCGGCGAGGACCATGACCACCAGAGCGGTTGCCCGCATCCGGCGGTTGGTCGTCTTCCGCGCAGCGGTATCGGGCCCCTTCCCGGTTCCCAGACCTCGCCGGATGCCGGCGCGAATCGCCGAAGCAACCGATTGGTCTTGTGCCATCTCATCCCCTAGTCCTGGGCCGGAGCGGTGATCACCCCGGTTTCAAGGTCGACGTGCAGCGCGTTGGTGGCGGGAACCAGGCCGAGTCCCTCCGCGCGCGCACGTAGCTGTTGCGGAGTCGCAACGGCGATGACGTCCTTCTTCAAGGTCGCCTCGCGCGCCGCGGCTTCATTCAGTTCCACACTAATGTTTTTGATCTCGTATGCACCCTGCACCATCCGCGTGTTGAGGTGAAATGCGACGCTGAAAGAGCCGATGAGCAGCAGCGCACACATGAGCACCGCCCCCCAGAAGCCGCGCGCGGGCGCGGGAGTGGGCACCACAGACAGCCCCGGCATCTCGATAACGGGACGGGAGGTGGGCGCGTTCCATGCGCGCTGGCGATCGACAGCGATGCTCATAGGTGATCTCTCCGGTGGTCGGGGTTGGACAGGTGGGATGGGGTGGGTGCGATGCGCTCCACGGCGCGCAGGCGCACGGAGGCACTTCGGGGGTTGGCGGCGATCTCCGCCTCGGTGGCTTTGATCGCACCACGGGTGAGCGCCTTGAGATAGGGTCCATGGCCCTCAAGTTCGAGCGGAAGGCCGGCCGGGGTGGTGGACCTGGTACCCGCGGCGAAGGCGTCCTTGACGATGCGGTCCTCCAGTGACTGGTAGGACTCCACCGCGAGCCGCCCGCCCACCTTGAGCGACTCGATCGCGCGGGGCACGGCCAGTCGCAACGAATCGAGCTCGCCATTGACGGCGATCCGCAGGGCCTGGAAAGTGCGCTTGGCGGGGTTGCCGCCCGTGCGTCGTGCCGGGGCCGGGATCGACTCGCGCACAATCTCCACCAGCTCGCCCGTGCGGGTCAGCGGCTCCTTGTCACGACGACGAACCACCGCCTCCGCGATCCGGCCGGCGAACTTCTCCTCGCCGTACACGCGCAGGATCCGCGCGATCTCGGCCTTGGGTTCGGTTGCCAGGATGTCGGCGGCCGTGCGCGGGCTGGTGGTGTCCATCCGCATGTCGAGCGGGGCGTCAGCGGCGTAGGAAAACCCGCGCTCCTCCTCGTCCAGCTGGAGGGAGGACACGCCCAGGTCCATGAGGATCGCCTCGACCTTCCCGCCCTCGCCGAAGCGGGCGGCGACCTGGTCGACGTCGTCGTACGTGGTGTGCACGGCGGTGAAGCGCTCGCCGAAACGCGCTAGGCGCTCGGAGGCGAGCCGGATGGCCGCCGGGTCGCGGTCGATGCCGACCACGCGGATGTTCGGGAAATCGGTGAGGAACGCCTCGGAGTGCCCGCCCATGCCGAGCGTACAGTCGATGAGTACGCCGCTCTCCAGCGCGGGCGCCAGCAGATCAAGGCAGGTGCGGGCAAGGACCGGCACGTGCAGTGCGTTGTTCGAAGCGTCTGCCACGGCCGCTCCTTTCTTGTTGTGGCCCTCCACCGCTGGCCTGAAGCTGGGGAATTGCCGCAGGACACCGGTGGAGGACCGGCCGTTAGAAGAGCCCGGGGATGAGCTCGTCCTCCCGATCCGCAAACTCGGATTCGTTCGATTCGAGGTACGAATTCCACTTGGCCAGGTCCCACACCTCGACGCGCGTACCAGATCCGATCACGGCTACCTCACGGCCGAGGTCGGCGTATTGACGCAGCGAGGCCGGGATGGTGACCCGGCCCTGCTTGTCAGGAATCTGATCGTTGGCCCCGGAGAGGAAGACGCGGGTGTAGGTGCGTGCATCCTTCGAGGTCATGGGCGCCTGGCGCAGGTTGTCCAGAATGCTTTCGAACTCCGACATGGGAAAGATGTACAGGCAGTGCTCCTGCCCGCGCGTCATCACGAGGCCGCCCTGAAGCTGGTCACGAAACTTCGCAGGGAGGATCAGACGACCCTTGTCGTCCAAACGTGGTTCGTACGTGCCAAGGAACATCTACACCCCCTTTTTTCCCGTTGCCACCACTTTACCCCACTTTGCTCCCCTGGCAAGCATTAGACGCGCCAATTTCACGATCTTTTCCGGAATTATCAATGAAAGATCGGGTGGAGGGATTTTCTCACAACGGGCCGGCGGACAGGCCCGCGGGCGGGCCCAATATCCGACAACTCACATATTTCGGGCGAGCGCGGGCAAAGAAAATGCGGCCGAAGCCGCATGTGGTGGAAAGTGGAGGGCTAGCCTTCCTGACGCTTACGCCACTGCTCGCGCTGCCTCTCCATGAAGTCCGACTGGCCAGCCTGCTTGCGCGGCGCCGCCGGCGCGCTGACCTTCGTCATCCCCGCCGACAGGTACCACAGGCCACCGAACACGACGACCACGCCCGCCACGCCCACGATCACCACTTCGCTCGCCACGCCACCGAGCACCACGAGCAGGCCCAGCACGGCCACGATGAGGCCAATCACCAGGTGCTTGGGCGAGAAGCTGGTCTGAACCGCGCCCCTTTCCTCGGACTTCAAGGATTGCGCGAGATGCGGATCGTCGTCGGTCAACTGCGCCTCGAGCTGCTCGAGCATCCTGCGTTCGTAGTCGGAAAGAGCCATGGTTTCTCCCTTGGTCGGTCCGCACATTCTATCAAATGCCCTGACCCGGACGCTCGGCGCTTTCGCCGCGCGGATAACCGCCGCCCTCTCCGGCCCGTTCCACCAACGACGCCGGCCCGAGCACCCCGGCCCCAAACCGGGAGCGGACCTGGTCCATCGCCGCCTCGGCCCGCCCGCGCCGGCCGTCGTCGCCGATCGAAAGCTGGATCCCCTCCTCGATCCCCGCGAGGTTCTCGGCCCGCACCCCGAGCAGACGGATCCCGCCATCAGGCACGCCAGCCGAGTCGAAGAGGCGGCGCGCGGCGTCGAAGATCTCAGCGGCGAGCGCGGTGGGAGCCCCGAGGGTGACCGTGCGGGAGATCGTGGAAAAGTCCGCCGCGGAGCGCAGCTTGATCCCGATCGTCCAAGATACGAAGCCGGCGGCGCGGAGCCTGCGGGCGACGTCGTGGGACAGCTCGAGCAGGGCCCGCTCTCCCTCGGCGCGCGCAGTGAGGGGTTCGAAGTAGGTCTGCTCGCGGCTGATCGACTTTTCCTTGCGGTGCGGGGTGACGGCGCGCGGATCGTGGCCCATCGCGAGCGTGTAGAGCTGGGAGCCGGCCGCCTCCCCGAGCAGGCCGCGCAGGCGGTGCTCGCCGAGGGCGGCGAGGTCGGCCACGGTGTAGATGCCCTTGCGGTCGAGCTTTTCGCGGGTCTTGTCTCCCACGCCCCACAGCGCGCCGACAGGCAGGCCGTGGAGGAAAGGCACGGTTTGGTCGTAGGGAATGAGGAGGAGGCCGTCGGGTTTGGCCTGGGCCGAGGCGATTTTGGCCACGTGCTTGGTGGCGGCAACCCCGATGGAGGCGGTGAGGTGCTCTTGGGCGTAGATGCGGCGACGGATCTCGGTGGCGATGGCCACCGGCGAGCCGAAGATCTTCCGGGCACCGGCCACGTCGAGGAAGGCCTCGTCCACCGACAGCGGCTCGACCCGCGGGGTGAACTCGTGGAAGATCGCCATGATGCGGGCCGAGACTTCGCCGTACAGGCCCTTCGAGTGGGGCAGGATGATGAGGTTCGGGCACAGGCGTTTCGCGCGGGCCACCGGCATCGCCGAGTTCACCCCGTAGCGGCGGGCTTCGTATGAGGCGGCGGAGATGACGCCGCGATCCTGCCCGCCCACTGCCACCGGCTTGCCCACCAGCTCCGGCTTGGTCAGCAGCTCCACGGAGACGAAGAAGGCATCCATGTCCACGTGCAAGATGGGGGTGCGTGAATCGTCACTCCCCCAGTCTCGCTTGGCGTTACGCGAACGCGGTGCCCGGGACATGGTGCCCTCCTTTCCTTTCCTCTTGAGTCTAGACTGTGGCCATGGCCCGCAAATCGAATGCAGGAATCACGCGCGTCCAGACCGCCATGTCCACCGTGGATCTCGTGGAGCTCGACGGCCTGCTCACCTTGTACGTGGACGGCGTGGAGTCCTCCGCGATCGACCCGAAGGATCCCGCCCACCTCGAGTTCGAGTACATGCAGCACATCCGAATCGCGCTCGACGCGATGATCGAGGGCCCCGTACGCGCCCTACATCTGGGCGGGGCCGGGTGCGCGCTGGCACGGGCGATCGACGCCGAACGGCCCGGCTCGCGCCAGCTGGCCATCGAGATCGACCCCGAGCTCGCCGCGCTGGTGCGCGAGTGGATCGACCTGCCCTCCGCGCCGCGCCTGCGCATCCGCGCCGAGGACGCCCGCGTCACGCTCGAAACGAACCAGGGCTCGTGGAACCTCATCGTGCGCGACACCTTCGCCTCCGGCCGCATCCCCCGCTACCTCACCACCGTGGAGGCCCACGCTCACGCCGCACGCCTGCTCGCCGACGGCGGGCTGTACGCACTCAACATCGCCGGCGAGGCGGGCCTGGCCCCGGTCTACCGGGAGGTGCGCGCGTTGCGGGCCAGCTTCGCTCACATCGCCGCGATCGCCGACCCCGCCATCGTCAAGGGCCACCGCTTCGGCAACGTCATCCTGCTCGCCTCCCAGGCGCCGCTCCCGCTCGAGACCATCTCGCGCGCCGTGCGTCGCCTGCCGCTACCCACGGTGGTCGTGGGCCAGGCGCGCCTGGAGGAGTCGGCCGTGGGGGCCACCCTTCTCCACGACGCCGATGTGGGATGGCCGCCGCAGGCCCAGGCAGCGCAGAGCTAACTATTCGCCTTTGGGTGCCTCAGGATCGTCGTCGTCGCGCGAACGCCGGCCGAGCCCCACGCGGAAGCCCTTGCCGATCCGGCGCAGGTCCGAGGTGAAGCCGCGCTCGGTCTTGGTCTTGTGCACGCGGTCGAGCGGCGAGGTCTCCTGCGAGGCGAGGAACTGCTCCACGGCCTGGCCGATCTCATCCGAGGACGGGATGACGGGCGCCGATTCCTCGTTCGTGACGAAGCCGATGTCGGAGGAGTCGTAGTCCTTCTCCAGTGAAGCGACGAGCTCGTCAAACTCGGAGCCCTCCGTGCGCATCTGTTCGATGGCCGCGCGCTGGGAATCCTCCAGCTGCTCCAGGTCACCGAGCGGGAAGGTGGGACCACCGCGGGCCGCCAGCATCTTGATCGCCGCGAGCGCGCCCGCGAAGAACGGGCTCTCCCCGCGCACCAGGTAGAACGGCACGCGCACCCGGATGTTGATCACGGGAACCGAGCGCTGGGCGGCGGCGTGCTCGAAGATGTCGGATAGTTCGGCAAAGTGCTCGGCGAAGCCCTCCACCACCGGGTGCTTCCCCGCCGATTCGGTGGTGCGAATAAGCATGTCCACCGGGCGAGTGTGCGGCACGGGCGCGGGCATCGCGGCGAAGGAGTAGACGGTCTGAACCCCGAAGTGCTCCACGATCTCCAGAACGTCCTCCGCCAGGGCGTTCCACCGGAAATCGGGCTCGGCGCCGCCGAGGTAGAGGAAAGATTCGCCGTGGACGTCGGTGACGAGCATGAGCTCGATGCCCGGCATGGTCATCCCCACAATGTGGCCATCGGAATAGCTGACGATGGGGCGCTGGGCGCGGTAGTCAAACAGCGGGTCCGGGTCGAAGGTGCCGATCCGTTCGGCGTCGAGGGTCTTGATGGTCGCGTCGATGGCGTGGGCCGTGTTGCCGGCATCTACCAGCGGGTCGACCAGGTTGAGCACGAGCGTGCTGACACGCAGGTCATCCGTGCCCGGCTCAAGTGTGTAGAAATGTGCCACGTTCAATCCTCCTCGTTCTACATTCTCACAACGTGTCCGCCGCCGTGAAATATTCCGCGCGTCGGCTTTGCTCACGGCCGAACGTGCATCCGCCGGCAAAAAGGAGGATAATTGAAGCCTTAAAAAGTTTGGGGGTCACCATTGCACACATCCGCCATCGAACGTGCCATTGCCGAGGAGCAGGAGTTTGTTGACGTCGCTTACGCGGCGCTCGACCGCCAGCGCGAGTACTACCGCGACCAGCTCACCCGGGTGCGGGCGGCCGGCGGGCGCGGCACCCCGGGCGCCGTCTCCGAGCGCGACTCCTTCGCCACGCACTACGAGGACAACCTGCTGCGCCTGCGCAACTTGGAGAACCGCCTCGTCATGGGGCGCCTCGACCACAACGACGGGGCGGTGACCCACATCGGGCGCATGACGTTGCGCGACGAGGACCAGCGCATCCTTCTCACCGACTGGCGGGCCCCGCAATCCGAGCCCTTCTACCAGGCCACCGCTGCCCAGCCGGGCACCGTGGTGCGCCGCCGCCACATCCAGACCCGTATGCGGGACGTGACCGGGGTGGAGGACGAGCTGCTCGATAAGGCCACCTCCTCCGACCTCAACCTCACGGGCGAGGGCGCGCTCATGGCCGCCATGGCCCAGGCGCGCGATGGGAAGATGGGCGACATCGTGGGCACCATCCAGGCCGAACAGGACCGGGTGATCCGCTCCGAGGACGCGGGCGTGCTCGTCGTCCAGGGCGGGCCGGGCACGGGCAAGACGGCCGTGGCCCTCCACCGGGCCGCCTACCTGCTCTACACCCACCGCGAGCGCCTGGCCCGCTCCGGTGTGCTCATCATCGGCCCCTCCCCGCTCTTCCTGCGCTACATCGACCAGGTGTTGCCCTCGCTCGGCGAGTCCGACGTCGTGTCCACCACCATCGACGAGCTGCTGCCCGGGATCAGCCCCACGGCGAGCGAGCCGGTGGAGGTGGCCGAGATCAAGGGCCGGGCGGTATGGGCAGACATCGCCAAACGGGCGGTGCGACAGATCGTGCAAAAGCCGCTTCCCGCGCCCGTGTCCTTCAAGGTGGACGGCAAGACGCTCACGCTCACCCCGGACATGGTCGAGGACGCCCAGCGTCGCGCCCGCCGCTCGGGCAAGCCACACAACCAGGCGCGCGAGGTCTACGCCCGCCGCCTCGTCACGGCCCTCGCCGAACAGCTCGCCGCAGCGCTGGAGACCACCGTGGAGGACTCGGACTGGCTCATTTCCGACGTCGCCGAGTCGATCGATGCCCGGCGCGAGATCAACCTTCGCTGGCTGCCCTCCTCCTCGGTCACCCTACTCGAGCGCCTCTACCATTTCCCCGAGCTCCTCGAGCGGGTGGCCCCGCAGCTGAGCCCGGCCGAGCGCGCCGCCCTACGCCGCGAACGCGGCAGCGGCCTAACCCCGGCCGACATCCCCATCCTCGACGAATTGTCCGAGCACCTGGGCGCCTTCGCCTCCGACACCGAGCGCCACGCCAAGACCGCCAAGGAGGCCGAGGAGCGCCAGCTGGGCGAATACGTCAGCTCCACCATGTCCGCCATGGGCCTCGGCGGCGGTATCGTCAATTCCGACATAATGACGCGAAGGGTAGCCGACTCCGACTCCGGGGTCACGCTCGCCGAGCGCGCGATGAACGACCGCACGTGGACGTACGGACACGTGGTGATCGACGAGGCCCAAGAGCTGTCCCCCATGCAGTGGCGAATGATCGAGCGACGCAATCCCTCGCGCTCCATGACGATCGTGGGAGACCTGGACCAGCGCCCGGCCGGCGCTCCCGAGGGCGGCTGGGCCAGCGCACTCGGCCCGCTCGCCCAACACCACCGGGTTGAAAGGCTCACCATCTCCTACCGCACGCCCGCCACCGTCCTCACCAAGGCCGCCGAAGTCATGGGCGCTCACGGCCACCCCGTGGGCTTCATGCGCGCCGCGCGCGACTTGGAGGGCTCCCTCGCCTACCACAAGGGTGGGGATGACCAGCTGATCGAGCTGGTTGCCAAGGCATGCGCCGAGCTCGACGCCGACTTCGGCGCTGGGCGCGGGTCGATCGGCGTCGTCGTCGCGAAAGCGGACCACGAGCGCGCCGGGGAGCTCCTCAAATCCTCCCCGCGTCTCAAAGACTGGACGTTGGACCGGCACGGTTTCGATATTTCGGCGAGAATACATGTGTTGACCGCGGGGATGTCGAAGGGGCTGGAGTACGACGTCGTCGTGCTGGTGGAACCTGAGGCCATCCTTGCGGACGGGCCGGGTGACCTGTACGTCGCAATGACTCGCCCCACCAGGCGACTCGACGTCCTGACGCGCGGCCCACGCCCAACTGGTTTCTAGCGAAAGAGTAGACGGTGGCACGGGTCCTGCTTCTTGAAAACCCACACGAGGTCGCAAACGAGGTCTTCGGACAGTACGGGATCGAGGTGGAACGCGTACCCGGCTCCCTGGACACCGACGAACTCATCGCCCGCCTCCAGGGCTTCGACATGGTTGGTATACGCTCCAAGACCAACATCACCCGCGACGTCATCGAAGCCTGCCCGCAGCTGACCGCGATCGGCGCCTACTGCATCGGCACCAACCAGATCGACCTCGAGGCCGCCTCCGACCACGGGGTGGCCGTCTTCAACGCCCCCTACTCCAACACGCGCTCCGTGGTGGAGATGGCGATCGGCGAGCTCATTGCACTCGTGCGCCGCATCCCGCAAAAGAACGCCGCCCTCCACAAGGGCGTGTGGCAAAAGACCGCCGAGGGCGCCCACGAGGTGCGCGGCAAGACGCTCGGCATCATCGGCTACGGCTCGATCGGTTCCCAACTGTCCGTGGTGGCCGAGGCCCTGGGCATGAAGGTCATCTTCCACGACATCGCCGAGCGCCTGGCCCTCGGCAACGCCACCCGGGTCTCACTCGACGAACTGCTCGCCACCGCCGACGTCGTCTCCCTCCACATCGATGGCCGCCCCGCCAACACGGGCTACTTCGACGCGGAGATGTTTGCAAAGCTCAAGCACGGGGTCATCCTGCTCAACCTCGCCCGCGGGCACGTCATGGATCTTGACGCCCTGCGCGAGGCCCTCCTGTCCGGCCAAGTGGCCGGCGCCGCAGTGGACGTCTTCCCCAGCGAGCCCCTGAAGAACGGTGACCCGTTCTCCTCCGTGCTCATCGGCTTCGACAACGTCATCCTCACCCCGCACATCGGCGGCTCCACCCTCGAGGCCCAAGAGTCGATCGGCAGCTTCGTTAGCGCCAAGCTCCTCAACTACTGGCGCAAGGGCTCCACCGAACTGTCGGTCAACACGCCCAACATAGCCACGGCCCCCGCCGCCGAATCCCTCCACCGCGTGGCCTGGTACCACTGGAACACGCCAGGCGCCCTGGCCGACGTCAACCGCCTGTTCGCCGACGAGGGCGTCAACGTCACCTTCCAGTCCCTGGCCACCCAGGGCGAGTACGGCTACATGGTCACCGACACCGCGGCCGAGGTCCCGGAGGTTATCCTCGAGCGTCTGCAGGAGGCCAAGGCCCACATCCGCCTGCGCCTGCTGACCCGAGAATAGGCTTGCGCACCTCTCCGGGTGCCTCCACGCGGTACTCTTATCCCTAAGTGGGAAGGAGCCCCTATGGACCACATGACACTCGCGCACTCGTACTACGCCGATGGCGTGGCGACCACGATCGAGCCTGTCTCGACCACGATCGACCAGCTGCTTGTCGACGCCACGCGCGATTTCCCCGACCGGGTGGCCATCGACTTCCTCGCTCGCGAGTTCACCTACGCCGAGGTCTTTGACGAGGTGCGCCGGGCCGCCCAGGTGCTCACGATGTGCGGCGTGCGCAAGGGCGATGTCATCTCGGTGATCCTGCCCAACTGCCCCCAGCACTACGTGGCCTTCTACGCTGCCCAGTTCCTCGGGGTGACCGTGGCCGAGCACAACCCACTCGCCCCACCCTCTCAGATCGACGCCCAGATCGACCTGGTGGGATCGACCGTGGTGATCGGCTGGGAGCAGACACTGGAAAAACTGCTGGCAGGCGGCGATTTCAAGGACCGCACCTACCTGGCCGTCAACCTCACCAAGGCCCTGCCCGCCAAGTCCCAGTTCCTGCTCAAAATGCCACTCAAGGCCGCGAAGGCCCAACGCAACAAGCTACGCGGGCGGGTGCCGGACGGGGTGCACTCGTGGGACAACCAAGTCAAGCACAACGCCCCGCTCGACCTCAGCCGGGCGGAGGGCCCCGCGCTCGACGACGTCGCCGCCCTCCTCATGACGGGCGGCACCACGGGCACCCCGAAGGCCGTGGCGCTCAGCCACCGCTCCCTCCTGTCGAACACCAAGCAGATCGAACTGTGGCTGTCCGACCTGGTCTATGGCGAGGAGACCGTGGGCGCCGTGCTGCCCTTCTTCCACGCGTTCGGCCTGCAGCTATCCATGCTCACCTGCGTGGGCCTCGCCGCCACACAGGTGATGACTCCCTCCTTCGACGTCGACATCCTCTTCGCTGCCCACAAGCGCCACCCGCTCACCTTTTTCGGCGGCGTGCCGCCCATGTTTACGAAGATGCTCGACGCAATCGACGCCGGCAAGGTCGCAGACCTTTCGACCATCCGGTATTCGGTGTGCGGCGCGATGGCGCTCGACCCAGAGCTCGCCCGGCGTTGGGAGGAAAAGTCGGGGTTGATGATCGAGGGCTACGGCATGACCGAGGCCTCCCCCGTCATCGCCGGCTCGCCCCTCACCGAACGACGCCGCCCCTCCACCCTCGGCCTGCCCTTCCCATCCACCGAGGTGAGGATCGTCGACCCCGAAAACCGCTCGGTGGAGGTTGCCGACGGGGAAATCGGCGAGCTTGCCGTGCGCGGGCCGCAGGTCTTCCAGGGCTACTACAAAAACCCCGAGGAGACCGAGAATACCCTCAAGGACGGGTGGCTGTACACGGGAGACCTGGGGCGCTGGGATGACGGCTTCCTCGTCATGGCCGACCGGCGCAAGGAAATGATCATCAACTCTGGCTTCAACGTCTACCCCTCCGAGGTGGAGTCCGCCGTGCGCGACATGCCGGGTGTGGTGGACGTGGCCGTGGTGGGCATGCCCACAGACACGTTCTCCGAGTCCGTGGTGGCCGCGCTCGTGCTCGAGCCCGGGGCCACGGTGGACCTGGAGGCGGTGCGGGCGTGGACGGAGGACAAGCTCTCCCACTACGCCATGCCCAAGTCGATCGCCATCTTCGACGAGCTGCCCCGCTCCCAGCTGGGCAAGGTCATGCGCAAGAACGTGACCGAGCGGCTGGCGAACCTCGAGCTGGTCTCCGGCCAGTGGCGCGAGCGCGTCTCGGAGGCCACCGCGAAGCGCGCCGAGCGCCTCGACGAGTACGTGGCCTCCGTCAAGGAGCGGGCCGCGCGGATGACTGGTAGCGCGCCCGAAGAACCCGAGACGACCGGGGAGCCTGGGGCGAGCAACGCGCCTGAGAAGCACGAGGCAACCGAGGCGCCTAAGGCGGCCACGGACGGCGAGACCTCACCCGCTGACGAGTAGACAAGTAGGAGACCGTCTCACCCGTGCGAGCCTCCGCCCGCGGCGAGCGATCACGACGAGCAGGTACGGCTAGTTCTTCAGCGCGGCGATCGCCTGCTCGAAGTCCTCGAGCGATTCGAAGTTGGAATAGACGGAGGCAAAGCGCAGGTAGGCCACCTTGTCGAGATCGCGCAGGGGCTCGAGAATCGCCAGGCCCACGTCCTGTGAGTCGATTTGGGCAACGCCGGAGGCGCGGATCGCCTCCTCCACCTTTTGGGCGAGGACCGCGAGCTGGTCGGACGTCACGGGCCTGCCCTGGCAGGCCCTCCCAACGCCCTTGATCACCTTGTCCCGTGAGAAGGGCTCGGTGGCACCCGAGCGCTTGGTCACCATGAGGGTCGCTGTCTCCGTGGTGGAGAATCGGCGCCCGCACTGCGGGCATTCACGGCGCCGGCGGATGAGTTGGCCGTCGTCAGAGGTGCGCGTGTCGATCACGCGCGAATCTTCATAGTGACAAAAGGGACAGAACATGGTCATAAAGCTACCGCCCGCACTGAAGGATCGGCAAGACAGCGCCCCATGTCCGCGCTGATCCACCGCTGCCCGCGCGATGACCCCAACCATGCGCCGGCCCTCGATCAGTACGCCGGCAGGAGCAGCTGGGCGCCGGCTTCGATGTGCGTACCATCGAGCGTGTTGAGCGACATGATGTCACGCACCACCTGCTCAGTAGGCAGGCCGCTTCCCATGGCACTGGCGATCGACCACAGCGAGTCCCCCGCCATCACCGTGGTGACCGCGCCTGCCTGGGGGCCGACGCCGAGGGCGGCGTAGAGGAAGATGGCCAGGGCGAAGGCGAAAATTGCGACCGCCGCAACGGCGAGCCCCGCGAGCACATTGCGCTGGCGAGCGTTCATCCTGGAACGCTGCTGTGCCACCGATCGTGCAGGCGCCGCGCCCCGAACCGCGCGCGCCGCGCCCGCCCGCTGCGCCCGAGCAACCACGGGTACCGTGGCCACGCGCTCCACGGGCCGCGAAGCTACCACCCGCCGGGCCGGCGCAGTATCGGCAGAACCGGGCGTGGGAACAGCACGCAGGATTCGAGCTGAGCGATCGGGCCGCACGGCCACCTTGCGCTCGCCGGCGCGCACCGCGCGCAACGTGGGCCGCGACGCGGGCCGGACCTCAATGGTGGCATCGCTTCGAAGTGCAGTCATGTCTCCTCCTCGAACATACGTTCGTCGAACATCTGTTTGAATCTTACCGGAGGAGCTCCGCGGTGTCTAGAACCTGTGTTCGACACACATTAGAACAGATGTTTGAACTCGCTTTGCTCACCCGATAACCTGTAGGAGAAAGTCAATCAGGCCGCTCCGACAACTTTTTCTGGAGCCGTGAGGGGGAGCCATGAGCATCTCGGATCGCCAACTCGCTATCCTGCGCGCTATCTGTTCGGCGATCGCCGAACGGGGCTTCCCTCCCACCGTGCGCGAAATCGGCCTAAGCGTTGGCCTCAAGTCCTCGTCCTCGGTCAAGTACCAGCTAGATCTGCTCGAGCGCGAAGGGTACCTCGCGCGCGATCCACGCCGCCCCCGCACGATTGAGGTCACAGAGCGCGGCCTCGAAATCGCCGGCTTCGAGGTGCAAATCCCCGCAATCCCCACCAGCTTCCATGTGGAGGGCACCGCCGTCTACCGGCTCAACGATACCGATATCGCCATCAACGCCCCCGTCAACGTCCCGGCGGTCGGCCGCATCGCGGCCGGCGGCCCGATCCTGGCCGAGCAGCACGTGGAGGACGTGTTCCCGCTCCCCCGCCAACTCACGGGAGACGGGGATCTGTTCATGCTCTTGCTCTCAGGCGATTCGATGATCGACGCCGCGATCTGTGACGGGGACTGGGTGGTGGTGCGCCGCCAGCCCGTGGCCGAGAACGGGGAGATCGTGGCCGCGATGATCGATGGGGAGGCCACGGTCAAGACCCTCTCGCGCAAGGACGGGCACGTGTGGCTCCTGCCCCGCAATTCGAATTACGCGCCCATCCCGGGCGACGAGGCCCAGATCCTAGGCAAGGTCGTTACCGTTCTTCGAGCCCTGTAGCCAGCCGCTCCAGCGCTGTGAGCACCACGGCCCGGTCGGTCGTGCGCCACATGTCCGGCAACGACGCCAATAGAAAGCCCGAGTAGCGCGCCTTACGCAGGCGCGAGTCCAGCACGGCCACCACGCCCCGGTCGTCGATCCGGCGCAGCAGCCGGCCGGCCCCTTGGGCAAGCAGGAGCGCCGCGTGCGTGGCGGAGACGGTCATGAACGGATTGCGCCCTGACTCGCCTGCGGCCTGGGTGCGCGCCTGAATGAGCGGGTCGTCCGGGCGCGGGAACGGGATGCGATCGATGACGACCAGCCGGCACGTGGGCCCGGGTACGTCCACGCCCTGCCACAGCGAGAGCGTGCCGAACAGGCTCGCGCTCGGGTCGGCCGCGAACTGTTCGAGCAGAGTCGGCAGCTGGTCATCCCCCTGGCATGCCACCGGAAGGTCGATCCGCTCGCGCACGTACTCGGCTGCCCGGGTCGCACCGGCACGCGAGGTGAACAGGCACAACGCCCCGCCCCGCGAGGCCTCGATGAGGTCCACGATCTCCTGCAGGTGCTCATCCCCGTAGCCCTCCCGACCGGGGGCGGACAGGTGCTCGGCCACGTAAAGGATGCCCTGGCGCCGCTCGTCGAATGGCGTGCCGACGTCGAGCCCGCTCCACTCCCCCTGGCTGGGGAAGGTGAAGCCCACCCGGCCGGCCATCGCGTCGAAGCTCCCACCCAGTTGTAGCGTGGCCGAGGTCAGCACCACCGGTGTGTCCTCGAACAGGCCCGAGGCGATCGCGCCCGACACGTCGAGCGGGGCCAGGTAGAGCGCGCGGTTGTCGTTGTACTCACTGACCCACGCCACGAGCCGCCCTTCACTCACCGCCCCCGAGATCAGGTCAGCACACAGGTTCACCAGCTCCGTCAGCCGAGAGCGCAGAACGTTCTTGGTGGCGTTCGCCTCCTCGTTCGAGCTCGAGAGCGAGGCGACTTCGCCGCCCGCGGTCTGCGCTTTGCCCATGATGCGCGCGATCGTATCGGAAAGCGCGTCGCCGATCCGGATGAGCCGACCCTCGTTGACGGCGCCGAGCGCGTCGGCCAGCTCGTCGGCGACGTCGCCCAACCCCTCGTCGTCGAGCCCAGCCTGGCGCAGCATTCGCGCGATGCTACGCAGCTCGTAGCCGGTGAGCGAGCGCGTGAGCTGGCCGGTTACGCGGTCGACCAGGTCGTGGGCCTCGTCCACGATGTAGGCGTCCGACTCGGGCAGCACGGGCGTGCCGGCGGCCTGGATGCCGAGGAGGGCGTGGTTTGTTACCACGATGTCGGCCTCCTCCGCCTGCGCGCGGGCCATGCGCGGGAAGCACTCGTGGCGCAGCGAGCAGTGCTCGCCGATACACTCGCGCTTTTGGATGGAGATCTGGTTCCATGCCCGGTCGGACACGCCGGGGACCAGGTCGTCGCGGTCGCCGGTATCGGTGGCGAGGGCCCACTCGCGGGCGCGCACCACCTCCTCGCCTGTGGCGGTCGCCCCCACCTCACCCTCGGCGCGCGAAAGCAGCGCGTCTTCCTCGGGAAACCCGCCATCGGCCTTGCGCAGGCAGGCGTAGTTGTTCCACCCCTTAAGCAACGCGACTTCCACGTGCGAGCCCATCGTCTCCCGGATCGCGTCGGCCACCGCCGGCGCGTCCTGCGTGATGATCTGGCGCTGGAGCGGCAAGGTGGCCGTGGAGATCGTGGCGCGCTTGCCTGTGGCTGCCGACCACACCATCGCCGGCACGAGGTATCCAAACGACTTGCCCGTGCCCGTGCCCGCCTCCACCATGAGGTGGGATTCCTCCGTCAGCGCCTCGTAGACGGCGTCGACCATCCGTTCCTGGCCCTCGCGCGGCTTGCCGCCGATTCCTGCCACGAGGTGGGCGAGCACCTCGCGCGGTGTCGCCTCGCTCACGCCTGCCCGCCCAGGGCCTCTACCGCCGCGGCCACGTCCGGGTTGACCCGCGCCACCATATGCGTGCCGGCCTCCTCGTGGGATTCGTGCAGGATCTCCCCGTCCTCGTGGATGCGGCTGACGAGGTCACCCCGGTCGTACGGGATGACGACGTCGACCGCCACCTGCGGGTGCGGCAGCAGCTCCTCGATGCGGGTGCGCAGCTCCTCGATGCCCTCCCCTGTTACCGCCGAGACGACCATCGCGTCCGGGAACCGGCTCCGCAAGGTTGCCACGGTCACCGGGTCAGCAATATCGACCTTGGACAGCACGATGAGCTCGGGCACGTCAAGCGCGCCGTCGACGTCGGCAAGCACCTCGTGGACGGCGTCGACCTGGGCCACCGGGTCGTCGTGAGCGGCGTCGACCACGTGAAGCAGCAGGTCGGCGTCGGCGGCCTCCTCCAGCGTGGAGCGGAACGCCTCGACGAGCTGGGTGGGCAGGTTGCGCACAAAACCCACTGTGTCGGTCAGCGTGTACTCGCGCCCGTCGCGCGTGAGCGCCCGCCGCACCGTGGGGTCGAGCGTGGCGAACAGTGCGTTCTCCACGAGCACCCCGGCGTCCGTCAGCACGTTCATGAGCGAGGACTTGCCCGCGTTCGTATATCCCACGACCACGACCGACGGCGTGCGATTCTTGCGCCGGGCGGCACGCTTGGTCTGGCGCGCGTTGCCCATGTGGGCGATGTCCTTGCGCAGCTTGGCCATGCGCCGGTGGATGCGCCGGCGGTCGAGCTCGATCTTCGTCTCACCCGGGCCGCGAGAGCCGATGCCCTCGCCACTGGCAACGCGGCCGCCGGCCTGCCGGGACATCGATTCTCCCCAGCCGCGCAGGCGCGGTAGCAAGTATTCGAGCTGGGCGAGCTCCACCTGGGCCTTGCCCTCGCGCGACTTGGCGTGCTGGGCGAAGATGTCGAGGATGAGGGCCGTGCGGTCGACGACCTTGACCTTGACGATGTCCTCCAGGGCGCGGCGCTGGGACGGGCTCAGCTCGGAGTCCGCGATGACCGTGTCCGCGCCCGTGGCCGCCACAAGCTCGGCCAGCTCGCGGGCCTTACCCGAGCCGAAGTAGGTGGCCGGGTCGGGGTGCGGGCGGCGCTGGAGAGCGCCGTCGAGAACCTGGGAACCCGCCGTCGTGGCCAGCGCCGCGAGCTCGCGCAACGACTCCTCGCCGGCCTTCATGTCATCATCCACCACGCCGATGAGGACCACGCGCTCGAGGCGCAACTGGCGGTATTCAACCTCGGTAACGTCGGTCAGTTCGGTGGACAGCCCCTCCACGCGCCGCAACGAGGAGCGCTCCTCGCGATCCAGCGAATCGCCCGCCCAGTGGCCCCCGTAGGCCGGGTCTTCCTGAAGCGCCGTGCCCTCGCGGGATGTGAAGTTGCTGTTAATGAGTCTCTCCTCGTCTTTCCTCTATTGTCTATCAGCGGGGAAAAAATGGGAAACGCGCCGCCGCCGCGGTATCGTTAGGCCGTGAGCGAGCACTACTTTTCTTCCCATCCCACCTCTGATTCGGCGGTGCGCCAGATCGACGTCCGCCTTCTGGGTGAAGACTACCGCGTGAGCACCACCGCCGGGATTTTTTCACCACAGGGCCTGGATAAGGGCACCGCGGTCCTCCTCCACAAGACGCCTTTGCCCGAACTACCCGCCGGCTCCACCATCGTCGACCTCGGCTGCGGCTGGGGCCCGCTCACCCTCGCCCTCGCCCGCCACTACCCGGCTTCCACCGTGATCGGCATCGACGTCAACGAGCGCGCCCGCGCGCTCACCGCCAAGAATGCCGACGACGCCGGCCTTGCCAACGTCCGCGTGGCCGAAGGGCCCGACAACGCCACCGCGCACATCGACCTGCTGTGGTCTAACCCGCCGATCCGGATCGGCAAGGAGGCCCTCCACGAGCTGCTCACCACCTGGCTCGTACGCCTCGCCCCCACCGGGGTGGCCTACCTCGTGGTCCAGCGCAACCTCGGCGCCGACTCCCTCGCCTCCTGGCTCACCGAGCAGGGGTTTGCCACGTCGAAGCTGCGATCACAGAAGGGCTACCGGGTGCTCGAGGTGCGCCCGAGCGCGCCGTAGGCGGCTCGCGCCACCTCGCTCAGATCGCCTTCCACGTCGATCCACGTGATGCGCGGGTCGCGCCCGAACCACGTGCGCTGCTTCTTGGCCAGGCGCCGGGTAGCCTGAGCGACCGACTCGACCGCCTCGTCCACGCCCATCTCGCCGTCGATGACGGCGATGGCCTCCGCATACCCCGTAGCCTTGCGTGCCGTCTCCCCCTCGCGTAGCCCACACTCAAGCAGGGCGCGAGTCTCCTCGAGCAGCCCGCCAGCGAACATTTTCGCCGCCCGCTGCCCGATCGCCTCGTTCAGCACCTCGCGCTCGCGCCGGACCCCGAGCATGACGACGTCGTCGTAATGGCTGGTGTGGCGCGGAAAGACGGGGGTGTAAGACCGGCCCGTCAGGCGCACCACCTCAAGCGCGCGGATGACTCGCCGCGGGTTTTTCAGGTTGATGGTCTGCGCGCTCACCGGGTCGAGGTCGCGCAACTCCTCGATGAGCGGGCTCAGGCCGCTCTCGGCATGGACGCGCTCGAGCTCGGCGCGGATCTTTGGGTCGGTGCCCGGGAAGTCGAGCTCATCGAGCAGGCCGGAGACGTACAGGCCCGAGCCGCCCACCACCATCGGGATCTTGCCCCGGCCCAGGATCGCCTCGAGTTCGGCCCGCGCGTGGCGCTGGTAGCCGGCAACGGACGCCACGTCGGTCACGTCGAGCACGTCGAGCTGGTGGTGTGCGATACCGCGCCGCTCTTCTACGGGTAGCTTGGCGGTGCCGATGTCCATGCCGCGGTAGAGCTGCATGGCGTCAGCCGAGATGATCTCCACCTCGCCGGGCCCACCCAGCAACTCGGCTAGCTCGAGCGAGAGCGCGCTCTTGCCTGCCGCCGTGGACCCCACCACCGCGATGATCACGATCGCGGGCGGATGGTCGGCAGTCCAAGTCTGACGGGCGCGATGCCCGCGGCCTCATTGGCCAGCTCGGCGCGGCGCTTGACTCCGCGCTCCCAGGCATCCCCGGCGCGCGTGCGGCGAATCGAGAACGTGCCGCCCTCGAGGGCCGAGTCGGCCAGCAGGTGGTGGGGAGCACCATACGTGACGGTGGCCCGCACGCAGTCGCCCGGGCGCGGGCGCTCCGATTCCAGCAGACCCTCCGGCAGGGCCACGTGGACCAGGCGGTTGTCCTCGGCGCGGCCCGTCACGCGCTCGGTCGCCCCATCCTTGCGACCCTCACCCTCGGAGATGAGGACCTCCACCGTGGTGCCTTCGAGCGCCTTCGCGTCCTCGGCGCTGATGCGCTCCTGGAGGGCGACCAGCCTGTTGAGCCGGTCCTTCGCCACCTCCTCCGGCACCTGGTCGGCCATGTCGGCCGCCGGGGTGCCCGGGCGCGGCGAATAGATGAAGGTAAAGGCCGAGCTGAAGCGCGAGGCCTCCACCACGTCGAGCGTGGCCTGGAAGTCCTCCTCGGTCTCTCCGGGGAAGCCCACGATGATATCGGTGGTGATCGCGGCGTTCGGGATCTTCGCCCGCACGCGGTCCAGGATCCCAAGGAAGCGCTCGGAACGGTACGAACGGCGCATGGCCCGCAGGATCCGATCCGAGCCGGACTGCAGGGGCATGTGAAGGGAGGGCATGACGTTCGGGGTCTTAGCCATCGCGGCGATCACATCGTCAGTGAAGGCGGCCGGGTGCGGTGAGGTGAAGCGCACGCGCTCCAGGCCCTCGATCTCACCCGTGGCCCGCAGCAACTTAGCGAACGCGCCGCGGTCACCAAAACCAACGCCATATGAATTGACGTTCTGGCCGAGCAGGGTCACCTCGATGGCACCCTCAGCCACCACGGCCTCGACTTCGGACAGGACCTCCCCCGGCCGCCGGTCCCGTTCCTTGCCGCGCAGGTGCGGCACGATGCAAAACGTGCACGTGTTGTTACAGCCCACCGAGATGGAGACCCACGCAGCGTAAACCGACTCGCGATGCGTGGGCAGGGTGGAGGGGAAAACCTTGAGCGACTCCTCAATCTCCACCGCCGCCTCATCATTGTGCCGGGCGCGCTCGAGCAACGCGGGCAGCACGTCAAGGTTGTGGGTGCCCAGGACGACGTCAACCCACGGCGCCTTCTCCACGATCCCGCCACGCAGCTGCTGGGCTAGGCACCCGCCCACGGCGATCTGCATGCCGGGGCGCTGACGCTTGACGGCCGCGAGCTGGCCGAGGTTGCCGAACAGCTTGGTGGCCGCGTTCTCGCGCACGGAGCACGTGTTGATCACCAGTACATCCGCGCCCTCGTCCCCCGCGTCGGTGGCGCGCGCCGCCTTGTCGGGCACCTCGGACACGGGCACATACCCGGCCGCGTCGAGGAGGCCGGCCAGGCGCTCGGAATCGTGGACGTTCATCTGGCACCCGAGGGTGCGCACCGCGTAAGTCTTCAGCTCAGTCATCCCCGCCAGTCTACTGGCAAACGTCCGCGGCCCCACCTCCCACATCTGCGAGATGGCGCACCTAACCGAGAGCCGCCTCCATCGCCTGCCGAATGTGTTCCGGGCTAAACCCGCGCCGGCCGAGCGCGCCATAGAGGCGCCGGCGCTTCTTCTCTTCCTCCAGGCCAGCCATCGATGCCGCCTTCTTGCGAGCAAACGCGATGGCCGCCGCCAGCTCATCCTCCACCGTTATCTGCTCCAGCGCCCGCTGGGCCAGCTCACCCTCCACGCCCTTGGCGCGCAGTTCCTGGGCAAGCACGCGCCGTGTGGTCACCTTCCCCTCGAACTTCGAACGCACGTACATGTACGCAAAGCGCTCGTCATCCACAAGTCCCGCGTCCACGAACGCCTGGAGCGTTGCCTGCGCGATCTCATCGGGCACGAGGTTGCGTTCCATCGCATCACGGAGCTGCCGGCGCGAGCGCTCCTGCGCCGCGAGCAGCCGGTAGCACAGGTTGCGGGCGTAGACGTGCCAGTCCTCTTCGTTGCGGGCCGCCGCCCGCGCAGCCCGGCGCTCCACGAAGTCGCGCCGGCGCCGCGGGCGGGGGTCCTCAGAGTAGTCGACCACTACTCATCAACCTCAGCCATCTCCTCCTCGGTGGCCGCGCCTTCGCCCACCCCGAGCTGGGCCTTGACCTTAACCTCGATCTCCTCGGATATCTCCGGATTGTCCTTGAGAAACTGGCGCACCTTCTCCTTGCCCTGGCCCAGCTGGTCACCCTCATAGGTGTACCAGGAACCGGACTTGCGGATGACGCCGGCATCCACCGCCATGTCGATGATGCCGCCCTCCTTCGAGATGCCCTGGCCGTAGAGGATGTCGAACTCGGCCTGCTTGAATGGCGGGGCCATCTTGTTCTTCACCACCTTCACGCGCGTGCGGTTGCCCACCGGCATCGAGCCTTCCTTCAAGGTCTCAATGCGGCGCACGTCCAGGCGCACCGAGGAGTAGAACTTGAGGGCGCGCCCGCCCGTGGTGGTTTCCGGGTTGCCGTAGAAGACGCCGATCTTCTCACGCAGTTGGTTGATGAAGATCGCGGTGGTGCCCGAGGCGGACAGAGCGCCCGTAAGCTTACGTAGCGCCTGGGACATGAGCCGGGCCTGGAGGCCGACGTGCGAATCGCCCATGTCGCCCTCAATCTCGGCCTTCGGCACGAGCGCCGCCACCGAGTCAACCACGATGATGTCCAGCGCACCTGAACGGATCAGCATGTCCGCGATCTCAAGCGCCTGTTCGCCCGTATCGGGCTGGGAGACGATGAGCGCGTCCGTATCCACGCCGAGCTTCTCGGCATATTCCGGATCTAACGCGTGTTCGGCGTCGATAAAGGCGGCAATACCGCCAGCCGCCTGCGCGGAGGCAACCGCGTGCAGGGCCACGGTGGTTTTACCCGAGGACTCCGGGCCGTAGATCTCAACGATTCGACCCCGCGGGAGGCCGCCGATGCCGAGTGCGACATCGAGTGCGAGCGAGCCGGTGGGGATCACCTTCACGCGCACCTCCGGCGCGTCCCCGAGGCGCATTGCCGATCCCTTACCAAATTGACGATCGATCTGCCCGAGCGCGGTTGCCAGTGCCTTTTCGCGATCGGCGGTTTCCTTCTTTGCCATGTTTTTCCTCACGTATTGGGGCCGTGTGGGCCGGTTGATAGAACAGGTCTTTTTTGGTGTGCGCCCTCCCCGAGCGCCATACCAGCAACGATATGCCCGACCTCCGACATTCTTTTTCTGCACCCCCTGAAATTGGGGTTAGGTGTGCGAAACGAGTTGCCGTGGATAACTTTAGCCGAACATTCGTTCGAGATGGCAAGCTCCCCCGCGTGTCGCGCACAACAAAAGGGGCGACCCCGCAGGATCGCCCCTCTCATTGCTATTTGCTTTTCCTATGCAGGTATTCGTAGGACTCCGGCAGGTCCATCGCCACGCGCAAGGCGTGCCACACCTCCTGCGGATCGGTGTCCGCGATCGCCTCCGCCGCCGGCCGCGACCCCAGTTCCGGGATCACGAGGTCATGTGCGAGGGCGAGGCCACGCCCATTCGGAAACGCCCGCTCAACAACCTCCCAAAACTCGGAGTGCCTCATCGAGTGGGCGCGAGCTCACCGGCGAGGAGGGCCTCGGCAGTATCCGGGATGCGAACCCCGGCCGCGCGCGCCGCCTGCATCTTGCGCACCATCGGCGGGGTGCGGCCCTCGGCCACGTCGATGCGGTCAGCAACGAGGCGCAGCACGTGGCTCATGGGGACATTCAACGCGCGGCAGATCGAGTGCAGCAGCTCCGAAGATGCTTCCTTCTGCCCACGCTCAACTTCCGACAGGTAACCGAGGGAGACTCGCGCGCCTGACGACACCTCGCGCAGGGTGCGCCCCTGACGCTGGCGGTAATCCCGCAGGACATCCCCCAGTTCGCGGCGGAACAGGACGGTCTCAGTGCGGGTGGCTTCATTCATCATGTCTACTCTCATTCTGCTAGTAGCCTTCACTCATGGCTAACTTCGCGTCTTGAGAAGATATTCCCATTCGAAGCTGAAAGTTCCCTGAGAGGCTCGTTGGAGTTTACCGCTACTTTGCACTTGCGCGTTCGATTATCCCCAGGGCTTCCAAAACGGCGGCGTTGCGCACCTCATCGCGGTTTCCCGCGAAGTGAAACAGCTCCGACGTCGTGCCCTGCGGCGTGCGAATGCCGATCCACACGGTCCCGGCCTCGTGCCCGTCCGCGCTTCCAGGCCCGGCGACGCCCGTGGTGGCCACGGCGAAGTCGGCGTCGAAAAGTTTGGCCACGCCCGCAGCCATCTGCTCGGCGACGACGCCGTCCACCGGTCCCGTCTCCTCCAGCCGCGCCCGGCTCACCCCGAGGATGACAGCTTTCGCTTCGCTCGCATAGGCGACGACGCCGCCCTGGAAGCACGCCGAGGCCCCCGGCACGGAGACGATGGCCGACGCCACGCGCCCGCCGGTCAAGGATTCGGCCACCGCGATGGTCCTCCCCCGCTCCGTCAGCGAGGCGATGAGGGCGGGGAGGTGGGTGACGGCGTCAGTCCTCGCCAATGTTGCGCGCCTCCCGGATGTATTCGACCGCCGAGGTCAGCGCGAAGAAGAGCGCGATCGCGATGAGCCCGTAGGACATCCACATGATCGCGGTGGCGAGTGCGGAGGGGAGGAACGAGTACCACGGGATGATGAGCATACCCGCGCCCACCGACTGTGCCATCATCTTGATCTTGCCGCCGCGGCCCGCGGACATCACCTTCTTCTTCACCACCACCATGCGCATGATGGTGATGCCGGCCTCACGCACGATGAACACGATCGTCACCCACCACCACAGGATCCCGTGCGCCGAAAGCATGACGAGGGCGGAGATGATCAGGAACTTGTCCGCGATCGAGTCGGCGAGCTTGCCGAAGTTCGTGATCAGGCCGCGGCTGCGGGCCAGGTGCCCGTCGAGCTTGTCGGTGAAGGCGGCGAGTGCGAAGATCGCCCAGGACAGCCAGCTGCGAGCAGGCGTGGGGTCAAGAAACGCCCAGATGAAGACGGGCACCAGCACGAGCCGGAGTACCGTCAATGCGTTTGCGATGTTGACCAAAGGTACCTGACGTTTCTCTTCCACTCCTCTACTGTAGATCATGTCCACGTTAAATAAAGCTCACTGGAGGCCGCGTTGAAAAAGCCCGTCACACTCGCCGCACTGACGATCGTGCTCGCCCTCGGCGCGTGTAGCGACTCAACAGGCTCCGCCTCCTCGCCCACGACGCCGTCTGGCCCGTCCACGTCCAACGCTCCGGCCATGCCCACCCCGACGCCGAGCCCGACGCCGACCGCGGACCCGGAGTACTTCACGGTCAGTTCGGGCGGGGACATCCTTTTGCACCTGTCGGTCAACGAGGCGGCCCGGATCGCCGGGGAGACCTACGACTACACCCCGTACTACGCCCCGATCAAGGATTACATCGCGAACTCGGACGTGGCGATCTGCGCGCTTGAGATCCCGATCGTCGGCCCGGATCAGATGCCCTCGAACTACCCCAACTTCGGCGCGCCTTACGACCTGGCGGCGTCACTTGCCGAGATCGGCTTCGACGGTTGTGCGTTCGCCACCAACCACACGATGGACCGCGGCTTTGGCGGGGTGGAGACCACGATCGAGGCGCTGTCCGGCGCGGGGATGGGCTGGGCCGGCGCGGCCCGAACCCAGGACGAGGCCGAGCAGATTCAGTTCTACACGGTCGAAGGCGTCAACCACACGGTGAAGATTGCCCACATCTCGGCCACCACGCTCACCAACGGCATCCCGATCCCGGACGATCACCCCTATTCGTGGAACGTGGTGGGTGAGCTCGGCTCCCCCGTCGAGACGGTGGTGGAGGACGCTAAGCGGGCGCGCGAGCTCGGGGCTGACATCGTCATCGTCTCCATGCACTGGGGAACCGAGTACGTCTCCGAACCCATCGCCGAACAGGTCGATATCGCCCAGCTCCTGGCCGACTCCGGCGAGGTCGACCTCGTCTTCGGCAACCACTCTCACGTCCCCGAACCGCTCGCCAAACTCCCGGGCGGCCCCACCGGGGACGGCATGTGGGTGGTCTACTCGATGGGCAACCAGATCTCGGGCCAGACGGTGGAAAACCACGGCTACCGCGTCACCACGGGCCTCATCACCACCGCCACGATCGAGGCAAACGACGACGGGGCGGCCGTCGTCGACTTCGACTGGATGGCCGTCACCCAGGACCGGCGCGCCGGCGAAAAGCTACACCCGCTCCTGCCTCTCACGCTCGGCGAATATCCCGAGGACCTGCGCCTGTCGGCCCAGGAGATCGCTGGGCGGGCCGAAGTGACCTACCCCGTTATGGAAACCTCCGGGCCCGAGCGCACCGCTCCGCCCGAGGCCACGGGGGCCACGGTCACCAGCTCACGCGAGTAGCTAGTCGCGGCCGGTGAGCTGCCAGGCGTCCTCGTCCGGGTCATCCTCTTCCGGCTCGTAGGCGAGTGGGTCGGTGGCGTAGCGGTCGTTGTTGAGGACGACCGTGCGGTCGGCTGGCACGTCCTCGCTCGCCCCGTCCTCGTCCAGGTCCACGCCCGCACCCGCCTCCCCGTTGGCATACGGGCGGGATTCGGCGTCGGGTTCGCGGGCCACGTCGGCGTCGCCGAAGTCGGCGTCGGCGTAACGGTCCTCGCCCTCGGGATCGTGAAGGGAGACGTCCTCGCCGCGGATCATCGCGAGCACAGTGGGCAGCTGTTCGGGGGTGGCGAGCACCTCGCGTGCCTTCGAGCCCTCCGAGGGGCCGACCACCTCGCGGGCCTCGAGCAGGTCCATCATGCGGCCCGCCTTGGCAAAGCCGATGCGGAGCTTGCGCTGGAGCATGGAGGTCGAGCCGAACTGGGTGGTGACCACGAGCTCGGCGGCCTGGAGAAGGATGTCGAGGTCGTCACCGATCTCCTCGTCGATCACGCGCTTTTCAGCCTTGGGGATCACGTCCTCGCGGTAGACCGGCTGCATCTGGACCTTGACGTGCTTGACCACGGCCGCGATCTCGTCCTCCGTGACCCACGCGCCCTGCACGCGCATCGGTTTCGACGCGCCCGACGGCATGAAGAGCGCGTCACCCATGCCGATAAGCTTCTCGGCGCCCGAGGAGTCGAGGATCACGCGGGAGTCAGCGAGCGAGGACGTCATGAACGCCAGGCGCGAGGGGATGTTCGCCTTGATCAGGCCCGTCACCACGTCCACCGACGGGCGCTGGGTGGCCAGCACCAGGTGGATGCCCGCGGCGCGCGCGAGCTGGGTGATGCGCTGAATCGAGGCCTCCACGTCGCGCGGGGCCACCATCATCATGTCCGCCAGCTCGTCAACCACCACCAGCAGGTAGGGGTAGGGCTGTAGCTTGCGCTCGGAGCCCGGGGGCGCGGTGACTTTGCCGGAGCGGACGGCGTCGTTGAAGTCGTCGATGTGCTTAAAACCGTAGTGGGACAGGTCGTCGTAGCGCTGGTCCATCTCCCGCACCACCCACTCGAGGGCCTCGGCGGCCTTCTTGGGGTTGGTGATGATCGGGGTGATGAGGTGCGGGATACCGGCGTAGATCGTGAGCTCCACGCGCTTGGGGTCCACGAGGATCATGCGCACCTCCTCCGGGGTGGCGCGCATCATGATCGAGGTGATCATCGAGTTGATGAACGACGACTTACCGGCACCCGTGGCGCCCGCCACCAGCAGGTGCGGCATCTTGGCTAAGTTCGCGACCACGAACTGCCCGCCCACGTTCTTGCCCACGGCGACGACGAGCGGGTGGGTCTGCTTGCGGGCCACAGGGCTGCGCAGCACGTCGCCCACCATGACGGTCTCCCGGTCCGTATTCGGGATCTCGATGCCGATAGCGGACTTGCCGGGGATCGGCGACAGGATGCGAACGTCCGCCGACGCCACCGCATAGGCGATATTCTTCGACAGCGAGGTGATGCGATCGACCTTGACGCCCGGGCCGAGCTCCACCTCATACTGGGTGACCGTGGGGCCGCGCGAGAAGCCGACCACCTCGGCGTCCACGGAGAACTCGCTGAAGACACGGGTGAGGGCCTCGACCACCGTGTCGTTCGCGGCGGAGCGTTCCACACCCGGAGGGCCCTCGACCAGCAGGTCGGCGGCCGGCAGGGTGTAGGTGATGTTGGACGATAGCTCTAACTGCTCGACGCGCGGCGGCAGCGGCTCGGGCTTCGGGGCCTTCTTCACTATCTTCCGGGCCGGGCGCGACGGCGTGGGCTCGGGCTCGGGCTCGGGGGCACTGCCCTCAGCGGCCACGACGGTCTCTGCCTCCGAGGCATCGTCGGCGGCGGATTCGATGGTGGCCACCTTCGTCGCCTCGACCTCGGCGGCCGGCTTCTTTCCTCGCCGCACGCGCGAACGCACCGGCTCGGTCAGGGCGACGGTGGGGGTGTCGTCGTCGGCACGGTCCAGGCGAGCCTCGCGGCGGCCCTTGACCCAGTCGATGATGTCGCGCACCGAGGTGTTGAGCGAGAACAGCATGGCGTACACGCCGAGCAACACGAGGAGCGGGACGGCACCCCAGACCGACACGAGCAGGGCGAGTAGCCCGCCGGAGACCAGGCCGACGATGCCGCCCGCGCTCTCCAGGCCTCCAAATCCATCCGAGATCGCCGGCTGGCCCATCGACACGTGAAGAATACCCGTGATCGAGATAGTGAGCAGGGCAAGGCCGATGACGAAGCGCCGGTTCGTGTTGCCCACCGATCGGCGGAAGAGCTTGACCGCGACGCCGATCAGCATGATGGGCACGAAGATGGACAACGCGCCGACCACGCCGGCTGTGGCGTGATGGATGATGTCGCCGAGCAGGCCAGACAGGGAGAACCACTCGCGAAGCGCCACGATGATCGCGAGCGCGAGCATGATGAAGGCAAGCCCCTCGTAGCTGCGCTGCGCCTCTTCCGCGGGCTTGGGTTGCCGTGAATTGACGGGCTTATTCGTCCGAGCCATGTCCCCTCTTTCGTGCATGAATCATCTTGAGCCTAACGGCCCTACCCGAGCGGTGCCCACAGGCGCGCGCAAACGTGGCGTAAATGTGACTTGTTGCCACCCCCGTGATCGGATTGACTAGACTCGAAGCCATGACTGTCTCTGTGAGCATCCCCCAGCCCGAGTTCCGCGCCCTCGTGGAGAGCTACCCCGGGGAGGTGGAGATTGTCGAGTGGAATATCAAGAGCCCCGCGCCGCAGCGCCACATCGACATGGTCCTCACCCCGTTCGTCACGTACAAGCCCGACTTCCGCTTCCTTGAGGGGATGGACGCCTCCCTCATTCAGACCACGTCGATCGGTTTTGACCAGGTGATTGGCCACGTGGGCGACATCCCGCTGGCGAACGCCGCCACGGTTCATGAGACCGCCACCGCGGAGCTCACGCTCGGCCTGCTGCTCGTCATGCAGCGCCAGCTCCAGCGGGCCGTGCGCTCCCAGGACGCCGGCCACTGGGACCTCTTCTTCGCTCCCGGCCTGGCCGACAAGAAGGTCCTCCTCATCGGCTACGGCGGGGTGGGCAAGGCGATCGCCTCGCGCCTGGAGCCGTTCGAGGTGGAGCTGGTCCGGGCGGCGTCGTCGCGCCGCGAGGACGAGCTCGGCACGATCTACGGCCCCGAGGACCTGCCGGGCCTGCTGCCCCAGATGGACATCGTCATCGTCATCGTCCCCGGCGCGGCCTCCACGAATAACATGGTGGACGAGGCGTTCCTCGCCTCGATGAAGGACGGCGCCCTGCTGGTCAACATGGCGCGCGGGGCGGTGGCCGACACCGACGCGCTAGTGCGCCACGCGGACCGGCTGCGGATCGCGTTCGACGTCGTCAACCCCGAGCCACTGCCGGAGGGGCACCCGCTCTACACGCACCCGAACGTGTTCTTCACCCCGCACGTGGGCGGGTACTCGGACGCGCTGTGGCCGCGCCTGGAGGCGCTTCTCCACCGGCAGATCGCCCACTTGGAGAAGGGCGAGCCGGTGGAGAACCGCGTGAACTAGGCTTCGATGACGGTGGGGATGATCATCGGCTTGCGGCGCAACTTGCGAGCCACCCACCGTCCCACCACGCGGCGCATCGCCTGCTGCATCTGGTAGGTGGTGGCCGACGCGTTCGCGATCGACTCGTCGAGCGCCGTGCGCACGTCGGGCAGGATCTCCTCGAACACCGAATCGTCCTCGGCCATGCCGCGCGCCTGGATGTGCGGGCCAGTGAGGACCTTGCGCTCCTGGGCGTCAATGACGGCGAAGATCGCGATGAAGCCTTCCTCGCCCAGCGTGCGGCGGTCAGTCAGCTCGGCCTCCCCGATCTCGCCCACCGAGGAGCCGTCCACGTACACGTACCCGCACGGCACTTCGCCCACGATCGAGCAGTGCCCGTCGATCATGTCGATCACCGAGCCGTCCTCGGCCAGGATCACGTTCTCCGCCGGCACGCCCGTCTTGACCGCGATGGCGCCGTTGGCCACGAGGTGGCGGACCTCACCGTGGACCGGCATGGCGTACTCGGGCTCGAGGATGTTGTAGCAGTACAGCAGCTCGCCCTCGGCAGCGTGCCCGGACACGTGCACTTTCGCATTGCCCTGGTGGACCACCTTCGCTCCCAGCTTGGTCAGGCCGTTGATGAGGCGGAACACCGAGTTCTCGTTGCCCGGGATGAGCGAGGAGGCGAAGATGACCGTGTCGCTCGGGCCCACCGTGATCGACTTGTGGTTTCCGGAGGCGATGCGCGAGAGCACGGCCATCGGCTCACCCTGGGATCCGGTGGACATGTAGACGATCTCGTCGTCGGGAAGCGAATCGGCGTGCTTGAGGTCGATCAGCGTGTCCTCGGGGACGGACAGGTAGCCCAGCTCCTCGGCGATCCCCATGTTGCGCACCATCGAGCGCCCCACGAAGCACACCTTGCGCTCGTACTTGTAGGCGGCGTCGAGCACCTGCTGAACGCGGTGGACGTGCGAGGAGAAGGAAGCCACCACGATCTTGCCGCGCGCCTGGGCGAACACGGACTCGATGACCGGGCCGATGTTCGCCTCCGACGGCACGAAGCCGGGGACCTCGGCGTTCGTGGAGTCGCACATGAACAGGTCCACGCCCTCCTCGCCAACGCGGGCGAAGGAACGCAGGTCGGTGATCCGCCCATCGAGCGGCAGCTGGTCCATCTTGAAGTCGCCCGTGTGAAGGACCGTGCCCGCGTTCGTGCGGATAAACACGGCCAGCGCGTCCGGGATCGAGTGGTTGACCGCGATGAACTCGCACTCGAAGTTGCCGAGGTTTTCGATGTCACCCTCCTCGACCACATGCGTGTAGGGCTTGATGCGGTGCTCAGCCAGCTTGGCCTCGACCAGTGCGATGGTCAGCTGCGAGCCGATAATCGGGATGTCCTCGCGCAGGCGCAGCAGGTAGGGCACGCCGCCGATGTGATCCTCGTGTCCGTGGGTGAGGATGATCGCGTCGATCTGGTGGAGGCGATCCTTGATGTAGTCGAAATCCGGCAGGATCAGGTCCACGCCCGGCTGGGACTCTTCGGGGAAGAGCACGCCACAGTCGACCACGATCATGCGCCCGTCAATCTCGAAGACGGTCATGTTGCGCCCGATCTCGCCAATCCCGCCCAGCGGGACGATGCGGAGGGTGCCGTTCTTAATGGATGGGGGAAGCTTCGTCTTAGTCACCCCACCATTGTCGCATGTTTGGGCGCGGCTTGCTTTCACAGGTGGCGACGCGCTGCGTCACGACGCCGTCCACCCGGCTTGCGGTCCGAGCACCCGGTTTGCACGGGGCCGGGTAGGCTGCCCGACCTGCCGCTTCTGGTTGGCGGCCGGCTACTCGATGAAGCCCTCGGCGCGCAGGGCAGTGCGGAGATTGGCAAGCTCGGCATCGGAGGCACCCACGAGCGGCAGGCGCACGGTGGCCGAGTCCAGCACGCCGATCATCTTGAGGGCCTCCTTGGCCATGACGGCCCCCTGGCCCCCGCCCATGATCGCGTCGATGATGGTGGACTGCTTGGAGAACTCGGCACGCGCGGCCGGCAGATCCCCGGCATCGACTTCGGTGACGAGCGCACGGAGCCCGGAGGCGATGAGGTGGCCGGCCACCGACACCACGCCGGAGGCTCCGTGGGCGAGCCAGGCGAAGTTGAGCGAGTCGTCGCCCGAGTAGTACTCGAGGCCCGTGCGGGTGATGCGCTCAAAACCCTGGGGCACGTTGCCGGTGGCGTCCTTGACCGCCTTGATCTGCGGGTGCTCCGCCAGACGGTCGAGCGTGGCATCCGAGATCGCCACGCCGGTGCGGCCGGGAATGTCATAGACCATGACAGGCAGGTCGGTGGCCTCGGCCACCGCCACGATGTGCTGGTAGACCCCGTCCTGAGAGGGACGGTTGTAGTAAGGGGAGACGACGAGCAGGCCGTCCGCGCCCGATTCCTGGGCGCCCTTCGCGATGCGCACGGCGTGTGCCGTGTCGTTCGAGCCCGCTCCCGCCACGATCATCGCCCGGCCCGCAACCGCAACCTTGACCTCGCGCACCAGCTCGTTCTTCTCCGGCTGGTGGGTGGTGGGCGATTCGCCCGTGGTACCGGACAGGACGAGGGCGTCGCACCCGTCGTCAACCAGCTTGCACGCCACCTTGCACGCGCTGTCGATGTCAATCGAGCCGTCCGGGTGAAACGGCGTGACCATGGCGACGGAGACGGAACCGAAGGAGCGCGAAGGAGTATTCATGGCACTACCCTATACGGCGCTCCCCCATTCCGGCTCAGCTTTCGTCATCTGGACGTTTCCCTGACACAATGGCGGGGTGAACGTTGTGAAATCCGTGCGCCCCGCCCGACCCTCCGACGCGCTCGCCATCGCCCAGGTCCAGCGCGATGCCATGTTGGAGGCAATCTCAGCCGGCCTCGACCACCGTGCTGGCCCCATGGTCGGCGCACAGCTCGAGATCGGCTCGCTTGCCGCCGCTTGGCAGGCCACGATCGAGGACCTGCCCTCCGATCGTCACCACGTGCTCGTGGCCGTAGCCGGAGACGAGGTGGAGGGCTTCGCCGCTGTCGCCCCCTCCCCCGCCGTTATCCTCAAGGGCGACGACGAATCCGGGCGCGACGCCGAAAGCGGGCGGCCGCGGGTCGCCTATGAGATCACGAACTTCTCCGTGCCGTTGCGCATGGCAAGCGCCGGCCACGATGCCCGCCTGCTCGCCGCCATCACAGACATCTGCACGGATGCCACCGAGCTCCACACATGGGCGATCGCCGGCCATGACCAGTTCACCCACTTCCTAGACGCCTCCGGCTTCGCCCCGCGCCCCCTGCGCCGGCACGCAGAGGTGGACGGGGAGGAAATCCGCGAGCACCTGTGGTGGACCACCCTCGAACGAGACGCCGACTAGTGCGCTAGTCGAGCAGGGCCCGCAGCTCGGCGGCGGACAGCTTGCCGTCCGCCGCGCCGTCCTCGCTCAGCACCCCGAGCAGCCGGCGCTTTTGATCCTGGAGGTCCACCACCTTTTCCTCGATCGTGCCCTCCGCCACCAGACGGTAGACGTGGACTGGGCGGGTCTGGCCGATGCGGTGCGCGCGGTCCACGGCCTGTTCCTCGGCCGCTGGGTTCCACCACGGGTCGGTGAGGATCGCGTAGTCCGCCATCGTGAGGTTTAGCCCCGTGCCGCCCGCCTTGAGCGAGATAAGGAAGACCGGCGCCTCCCCCGCGGCGAAACGTTTGATGAGGCCCGGGCGCCCGCGCGTGGACCCGTCCAGGTACAGGTAGGGGATCCCCGCCTCATCCAGCCGCTCGGCCACCAGTTTGAGGAAGCGCGTGAACTGGGAAAACACCAGTGCCGAGTGATGCTCGGCCACAAGGCTCTCCAGCAGGGGAAGCAGCTCATCCAGCTTGGAGGCCGGCGCGGCCGAGTCCCCGTCCGCCAGGCGCGGGTCGATCGCCAGCTGGCGCAGGCGCGTCAGCGACGACAGGATCTCGATCCGGTCCTCCTCCGACAGCCCGAGCACCCGCTGGCGCTCCTTTTCCAACTGCACATCATACATTCGCCGGTGGGATCCCTTGAGCTCCACGCGCAACACCTGCTCCTGCTTGGGCGGCAGGTCCAGGCTCACGGACTGCTTCGTGCGCCGCAGAAGGAACGGGCCGATGCGCCGGCGCAGCGTCGCCATGAGCTCCTCGCCCCCGCCGTCCGGGCTGGAGGCGGCCTTCTCGATCGGCTTGCGGTAGGCATCATTGAACTTTTCCGCCGAGCCCAGCAGGCCCGGGGCGGTGAGGGAGAACATCGCCCACAGCTCCCCCAAGTTGTTCTCGATCGGCGTGCCCGTCACGGCGAAGACCGTGGCCGCCCCCAGGCTTGCCGCCACCGCAAACCCCTTCGACTTGGCGTTCTTCACGTTCTGCGCCTCGTCCAGCACCAGGCCCGTGATCCCAAGCGCCCGGTAATCGTCCGCCTCCAGCCGCATGAGGGTGTAGGAAGTCACCACGACGTCCGCGCCGCTCACCTCATCGGCCAGGCGGGTGCCCCGAATACGTTCGGTCGAATCGATGCCCACCACCTTCAGCGTCGGTGCGAAGCGCTCGGCCTCACTCACCCAGTTGCCCACCACCGAGGTGGGAGCCACCACCAGCCACGGCGAGCCGGGGTTACGCTCGCGGTCACGCAAAATCATCGCCAGGACCTGGACTGTCTTGCCCAGGCCCATGTCGTCGGCCAGCACGCCGCCCAGCCCCGCGTCACGCAGCTGGCTCAGCCAGCCAAAGCCCACCTCCTGGTAGGGGCGCAGTGTGGCATTCAGCGTATCTGGCACGGTGGCCGGCTCCGGTTCGGGGGCATTGCGCACTGCCTCCAGCCAGCGGTTCGCGGAAGCATTCACGATCCCCAGGTCGAGCAGGTCTTGCCACCAGGACTGCCGGATCTTCGGCACTCGCAGCTCCGAGCGCCGAGCGTCGCCCAGCAGACGCGCCTCCTCGATGAGCGCGCGCAACCTTGCAAGATCCGGGCTGTCGAGGTCCACGTACGAGCCGCCCACATAGGTGAAGCGTTGCCCCACGGCCAGCGCGCCCAGCAGCTCGCGTAGCTCGACCGGCTGCCCATCCACGAGCACCCGCATCCGCAGGTCCAGCCAGTCACGCGATTCGTCCACGTCCAGGTCTACCTGAACATCCTCGGCCCGGCGGAACGTGGGGGTATCCTGGACGACCTCCACGCCGATCGCGGCCAGTTCGCTGGCCAGCTCATCCAGGGCCAGGAGCTGCTCGCCCCGGAGTTTGATCCAGCCCAGCCGCTCGCCCATCATCGCCGGGCACACCCGCGCCACCACGTCGCTCGCCTCGCTCCGAATCGCCTGCTCGGCCTCCGCGTTCCGCCCGGGCCCGGGCGGACTCCACAGCGGATACGTGCTGATCACGTGCCCACGCTTGTCCTGGTAGGCCCACTCCCAGTTCGCGGTCACCACGGGCAACCGCTCGCCCGAGGAGGTGAGGGTGAGGCGCAAAACCGGCTCGGGCGGCAAGGGCAGCTCGTACCCGTCCGTCTTGATCATCCCAGTCACGCGCAACGCCGGGAGGAAATCCCGCTCGAAGTCATCCTGTTCGGAGGTGGGGACGCGGACGTCCTTGCGGCGCAGGTAACTCCATTCCTCGCTTGCCACCGGCTCGAGGAAGGCCATGTGGAGCTTGCCGTCATCCCAAAACACCAGTTGGCTCGGCTTGCCGATAAGTAGGAAGTCCTTCGGATCGCTTGGATGGTTGAGCGCCGCCGTGACGTCGATGAAATCGCCCGTGTCCGTCAGATTAATCGTGGGAACGGCCGGCTCCGGCTCGATAATAATCGGCAGCTTCGTCACCGTGTCGACGAGTTCAACACCAGCGTCGATGCAGCCCTTGAGGTAGTACCCAAGGAGCGGAGAGTGCAGCATCGTCATTGACAGCGGCTCGCGCATCCCGAACAGGCCGCCCGAGCCCAGCTCACACGCCATGAGGAAGTCGCGCACCGCCCGCACCTGGCGCGGATCAAATTCGCGCCCGATCCCCTCCCGGAGGTTGGACAGCGAAATGCCCGTCTTGATCCACGTGTCCCGCTTGCCCTTCCGCATCGAATGCATCTCGAGCCTGCCGGTGGTCTGCTGCTTCCATATGGGAAGGCTCGACATAGGAACACGCGGCGCCGTGAAGGTAAACCCGAGCGCGATGGGATCTTGCCCCGTGGCTTCGAGACCCAGCATGTTGGTCAGCGCCCTGCGCCAGCCCGAGTTCGCGTCAGTGCGAGGACGGCTCACCTGCGAGGCGGTCATGAGCGACGGCGGCACGAGCTTAAGCGCCGTGAGCGTGGCGCTCACGCAGTGCTTACAGTTGTACCCCACCGGGCAGGTACACCGGCCGGAGAAATGGACGAATTCCTCCCCCTCCAGCTCGTATTCGATCCATTCGGTGTAGATCTCCCCGTTCGAGCCGCTAGAGATCGCCTCGATGTCCTCATCACTTGCCGACGTGACGGACGATTGACCGCGCAGGGCATACACGAGGCCCCGCGCGAACGAGCCCGAGTCAACGAAACGTTCGAGCCCGCCGTAGTTCATAGATTCAACAGCGACTCAAGGCCGTACGTCAGCCCCGGGCGGCCCGCCACCTCGCGCACCGCGAGCAGCACGCCGGGCATGAAGGACTCTCGCCCGAACGAATCCTGGCGGATCGTCAGCTGCTCGCCCGGGTTACCCAGCAAGATCTCCTCATGGGCGTACAGGCCGCGCAGGCGGACGGCGTGAACATGCACCCCGTCGATCTGCCCGCCGCGGGTGCCGAGCGGATCGGATTGCGTGGCATCCGGACTTGCCAGCCCCGCCTCCTTGCGCACAGCCCCAATGCGCTGCGCGCTGGTGGTGGCCGTGCCCGACGGCGCATCCACCTTGTCCGGGTGGTGCAGCTCGATCACCTCTACCGACTCGAACATTGCCGCCGCCTTCTCCGCAAACGACATAGCCAACACCGCCGACAGCGCGTAATTGGGCGCAATGATCGCGTTCTTCCCCACACGCACCGCGTGTTCGCGCACCGCCTCTAGGCGCTCCTCCGTCCACCCCGTGGTGCCCACCACCACGTGCGATCCCGCATCGAGGATCGCGTGCACGTTCGCGTCCGTAGCGCTCGGCACCGTAAATTCAACGACGACGTCCGCCCCCGCCAGCGATTCGGCCGTGATCGGATCGCCCGCGTCCAGGCGCGCCACGAGATCGTGGCCGGCCCCTTCGACAGCCTCGCACACTGACCTACCCATGCGCCCTGCGGCGCCAACAACTGCAACCTTCATCTTATCCTCCTCTCCCCCAAGTCTAAGACCCGGGTCCGACAATCATGAGCGATCTCGGCGAGCGGGCGATATCGCGGGCCAGCTCCTGGATCTGCTCCGCAGTGACGGCGCGCGCCTGGGCAAGTACTTCGTCGAGCGAACGCAGACGCCCGAACAGTTCGGACGTGCCGAGCCGGGAGCGCCGAAACGAGTTGCTCTCCGCGGAAAAGACGAGGCGGGCCCGGCGTTGGCGGAAGGCGATATCGACCTCGCGCTCGCTCACACCGCTGTCCGCGATGTCATGCAGGCACTCGGTCATGATCTCTGCCACCGCCTGCGTGTGGGAGGGCGAGCACAGCGCCTCCATCGCAACCAGGCCACCCTCAAGGTAGCCGGCCTGCCAGGCATAGGTGGCATAGGCCAGCCCGCGCCGCTCGCGCACTTCCTGGAAGAGCCGCGAGGACTGGCCGCCGCCCAGGATCGTCTCGAGCGCAGTGAGGATCTCCTCCCGCTCGTCCAGGAGCGGCAGCCCGGGGTATCCGACCACCACGGAGGACTGGCGCCCTGGGCGCTCCGCGAAGCCCTCACCCCCGGCCGTATACCGAATGTCCGCTCCGCGGCGGCGCGGTTCCGGCGCCCGCTCGGCCAGGTCCCACCCCGCCTCGCGCAGCTCCTTGGTCAGCAGGGCAACAAGCCGATCGTGGTCCACCTCCCCCGCGGCGGTCACGATGAGCTCTCCGGCATGGTAGTTGTCCCGGTAGTGGCCCACCATGTGCTCATGGTCGAGCGCCTCCACCGTCTCGAACGTTCCACCGATCGGCCGCGCCAGCGGGTGGGTGCCCATGACGAGCTCCAGGATGGCATCGGACGCGACGTCGGACACGTCGTCGTCGGCAGCGGCGAGCTCCTCGAGGATGACGCCGCGCTCGAGCTCCATGTCGGATCGGTCGAGGCGCGAGTTGCAGAACATGTCCACGAGGAGATTCAGCAATTCAGGCAGGTCGCCGGCGAAGACGTGGCCGTAGTAGCAGGTATACAGGCGGGCCGTGGCGGCGTTCATCGTACCGCCCAGCGCGTCGCCCAGGGCCGAGATCTCCGCGGCCGACCTTGTGTGCGTGCCCTTGAAGAGCAAGTGCTCAAGGAAGTGTGTGGATCCTTCAGCGTCCCGGGCCTCGTCGCGCGACCCGGCTCCTACCAAGAAACCGAGCGCCACCGACTTCTGCCCCGGCACGTGCTGGGTAAGCACGCGGATGCCGCTGGGGAGGAGGGTGCGCTGGGTGGGGATGCCGTCGTCGTCGAATGCGAGAGTGCCCGGAAGATCCAGTGGTAGTTGTAGCGCCATAAGATAGCCCATCTTACTTTTTTCGTCTCAACCACACCACCTGTCGCAACGGGCTTGCCCACGCGTTGGTGAGCTCTCTGGTCACAGATTTACAATCCGTAACGAAAGCATCTACTGAGGATTACGCATGCACGCACATTTTATTCCCTGGCCCACGCTTCCCCAGACCCCGCAGGGTCGGCCGCGCGCCGGAGCCCTCGTCACCACGTTCGCCGACGCAAGCACATCCATCCAGTGGTTCGACCCGGACATCCTGTTCTATTTCCAAGTCTGGGACCGCCTCGATGGCGCTGGCGGCAGCCGCCTCGAACCCGACATCTGCTTAAACGACAACGGCGATATATCTGTCGCAACCCTGCATACGCCGTGGGTCGAAGATAACATCCTGGGCCGATATTCAGTTCGCGACGGTCGATGGATCGACGAGCCAGATGGCCCGTGGGCCGAGTTCACTCGCCGCGCCTGTTCTGCCTTGGCCGAAGGCTTGCGTGCACCCAAAGTGGACCTGCCAGAAGGTAGAGTGTCCATCGTCGCAGTGCACAACTACCTCACGATTCATGTCAACTCTGGCGGAACGATGTATCGTCTGCTCGAGCGCGAGGTTCCCCGCGATGACGAATACGAGCCAATCTATCGACTCTTCGGCGTGCTGAGCGACGATTATCCCGTTCTCAGCCACGCCACCGCGGTCCTCCGGGATGACCGGTGGACCTACTGGGCACCCGGCACCGACGCCTACACCAACCCCAATGGAACACCTTCCCCCGCCTGGCTCGGTCTCGTCTCAGCCGCGTTTTGGAAGTTGTCGCAGTCTTCGTAGACCCTGGAGAGATAAGGGCGAGGGGCCAGCCCCTGCGGACCGGCCCCTCACCCATCTACCGATTACTCGTCAGCGGACTCCTCCGAGTCGCTTTCTTCGCGGGTGCGAGTGCGACGGCGACGACGCTCGCCGCCACGCTTCTCGCCATCCTCGCGGCGGTTACGGCGACGCGGGCGATCCTCTTCTTCCTTCGCGCTCTGCTCGGCCTCAGCGGCCAGCTGCTCGTCGGTGAGGACCGCGTGGAGCGAGAGCTTGCCACGCTGATCGATCTCGGCCAGCTCGACCTCGACCTTGTCGCCAACGTTGAGCACGTCCTCCACGGCGTCGATGCGCTTGCCACCGACCAGTCGGCGGACCTGCGAGATGTGCAGGAGGCCGTCCTTGCCCGGGGCCAGCGAGATGAACGCACCGAAGGTGGTGGTCTTGACCACCGTGCCCACGAAACGCTCGCCCACTTCCGGCATCTGCGGATCGGCGATCGCGCTGATGGTCTGGCGGGCGGCCTCGGCCGACGGGCCGTCGTTCGCGCCGATGTAGACCGTGCCGTCGTCCTCGATCGAGATCTCCGCGCCCGTGTCCTCCTGGATCTGGTTGATCATCTTGCCCTTCGGGCCGATGACCTCGCCGATCTTGTCCACCGGGATCTTGATGGAAATGATGCGCGGGGCGGTCTCCGCCATCTCGTCCGGGGCCGGGGCGGCTTCCTCGATGAGGTCGAGGATCGCGAGGCGGGCCTCGTGAGCCTGGGTGAGCGCCTGGGCGAGGACCGCGGCCGGGATGCCGTCCAGCTTGGTGTCAAGCTGGAGGGCCGTCACCATGTCACGCGTGCCAGCCACCTTGAAGTCCATGTCGCCAAGCGCGTCCTCGGCGCCGAGGATGTCGGTAAGCGCAACGTAGCGCTGCTCGCCCTCAACCACGCCGGAGATCAGGCCCATGGCGATACCGGCAACCGGAGCCTTGAGCGGCACACCCGCGTTGAGGAGCGACAGGGTGGAGGCACAAACCGAGCCCATCGACGTCGAACCGTTGGAGCCGAGAGCCTCAGAAACCTGGCGGATCGCGTAGGGGAAGTCCTCGCGCGCGGGCAGGACCGGGACCAGGGCGCGCTCGGCGAGCATGCCGTGGCCGATCTCGCGGCGCTTGGGCGAGCCCACGCGGCCCGTCTCACCGGTCGAGTACGGCGGGAAATTGTAGTGGTGCATGTAGCGCTTGGCCGTGACCGGCGAGAGGTTGTCCAGCTGCTGCTCCATCTTGAGCATGTTGAGGGTGGTCACGCCCAGGATCTGGGTCTCGCCACGCTGGAACAGGGCCGAGCCGTGAACGCGCGGAAGCACCTCGGTCTCGGCCGTGATGGTGCGGATCTGTGCCGGGGCACGCCCGTCCATACGCACGCCTTCGGTGAGGACGCGGTAGCGCATCTCCTCCTTCCAGTGCTGGTTCACAGCCAGGGTGAGGGCCTGCTCGCGGTCCTCGAAGCGGTCGGACAGCTCGGAGACGATGGTCTCGGTCAGCTCGTTGAGGGCGTCGTCGCGCTCGTGCTTGTCCACGATGCCCCACAGGGCCTCGAAGCGGCCGTTGATCTGCTGGCCAACAGCCTCGAACTCCTCGTCCTCGTACGGCAGGAAGCGCGGCAGGTCAAGCTCTTCCTTCTCCACCTGCTCGGTGAGCTTGAGCTGCGCCTCGCACAGGGTGCGGATGAAGGGCTTGGCGGCCTCGAGGCCCTCGGCAACCGAGGTCTCGGTGGGCTTCGTGCCGCCCTTGGCCACGTTGTCCAGCGCCTCATCGCCAGCCTCGGCCTCGACCATCATAACGGCGATGTCGTCGCCAACAATACGGCCGGCCACCACCATGATGAACGTGGCATCCGGAAGCTCGGAGTAGCGCGGGAAGGCCACCCACTGGCCGTCGATGAGGGCCAAGCGCACGGCACCAATCGGGCCCGAGAACGGCAGGCCGGAAATCTGGGTGGACATCGAGGCGGCGTTCATGGCGACGACGTCGTAGGCGTCATCCGGGTGAACCGTGAGCACGGTGGCCACGATCTGAACCTCGTTACGCAGGCCCTTGGCGAACGCCGGGCGCAGCGGGCGGTCGATGAGGCGGCAGGCCAGGATCGCGTCGGTGGACGGGCGGCCCTCGCGGCGGAAGAACGAGCCGGGGATGCGGCCGGCCGCGTACTGGCGCTCTTCGACATCAACGGTCAGCGGGAAGAAATCGAACTGTTCCCTCGGCTGAGAGGAGACGGCGGTGGCGGACAGGATGGTCGTCTCGCCGTCGAGGTAAGCAAGTGCCGAGCCGGCAGCCTGGCGGGCAAGCAGGCCGGTCTCGAAACGAATGGTACGGGTGCCGAACGAGCCGTTGTCAATAACGGCTTCGGCGAACTTCACGTCTGGACCCTCCATGGATCTCCTTTTCATCTGCCCGCGGTCATCGATTGTCATTGACGCTTTCGTGAGCGGCAACCACAACCGAGGACCGACGGGGATAACTTCTTCTACGTTCGCCCACCAGGCGGTGAGACGAACAATCGGCCCGCTCCATGGGGAGCGAGCCGATCGGGCGTCTAGCGGCGCAGGCCGAGACGCTTAATCAGCGAACGGTAGCGCTCGATGTCTTCGTTCTGAAGATACGTCAGAAGACGCTTGCGCTTACCGATGAGGAGCATCAGGCCGCGGCGCGAATGGTGATCGTGCTTGTGGGTGCGGAAGTGCTCCGTGAGTTCAGAAATACGAGCCGAGAGCAGAGCGATCTGCACTTCGGGAGAGCCGGTATCGCCCTCATGAGTCGCGTATTCCTTAATGATGTCGTCCTTACGCTCCTTGGACAGAGCCATACGATTCTCCTTCTACTCGTTGCGCGGAGCCTGGGGCATGTTCTCCCAAGCGATGACGCTCCGCGGCCGATCGAACGGCTTAGCTAGTCTAGCACGGCGCGCAATCACGCCTCCGTGGCCGCATGGGTGATATGCGCCTCTGTCAGTTAGCGGGCCGTGACGTCCTTCGGGTCCACCCTGTGCGAGACCGGCACGCCGAGGATCTCCGCGCTCTTGCGCAGATCGTCATCCATCTGGGCCTGCAGCTGTTCCACCGAGTCCATCTTCATCATTGGGCGCACGTAATCTACGAAGTCGATCGCGATCTCCTCCCCGTACAAGTTCAGGTCGGCGCGCCCGAGCACATGGGCCTCCACCGTGCGCTCCTCGCCGTCGAACTGGGGGTTCGTGCCGATCGAGATCGCGGCGGGAAGGTGGACTGTCGCCGTCGATCCCTTCACCTGCCGCACCACCCAGCCAGCGTAGACGCCGTCACGCGGCACCTCCCCCACGCCCGAGCCGGGCAGGTTCGCCGTGGGGAATCCGAGCTCGCGCCCGCGCTTGAAGCCGTGCTGGACGATCCCGCGCAGCCGGTGTGGCCGGCCGAGGATCTTCGCGGCCTTACGCACGTTGCCCGCCTCGAGCAACTCGCGCACCCACGTGGAGGAATAGCGCCTGCCGGACGGCCCGCCCAGGTCGTCGATGAGCGTCACGTCGATCCGGCCCTCGCCGTACTCGACCAGGAACTGCCCGTCCCCGGCGTTACCCTTGCCGAAGCGCACGTCCTCGCCGACGACGACGGCCACCGCCTTCAGCTTCCCGATCAGCTCCTCGTCCACGAAGGCCTTAGGGGTCGTCTCGGCGTAGTCGAGGTCGTACTTTTGCACGACGACGCCGTCCAGGCCTGCCGCCTCCAGCATATTGAGACGGTCCTCGAGGGTTGAGATGAGCGGGAGGTCGACGTCGGGACGGTGGACGTGGCTGGGGTGGGGGTCAAAAGTGAGCGCCACGGAGGCAACGCCGCGCTCGCTAGCCTGCTCCACGGTCTGGGCGAGAATCTCGTGGTGTCCGCGGTGGACGCCGTCGAAGATACCGATGGTCACAACCGAGGGGCCGAGGTCGTAATCCTCGGCCGAGTGAAACACCTTCACTGCCCGCGCAATCCGAGCTGCATCCGGCCCTCGGAACGATCGTCTGGGGCGCCCGCGGGGGTGTTAGCCGTGCGCACGCCGTGGTGCTTACCCTTGCCACCGCAACCGCAGCCGCCACGGCCCTGCCCGTGCCCGTGGCCGCCGCACCCGCAGCCGCCACGGCCGTGGCCGTGTCCTTCGTGGCCCTTGCCACCGCATCCACATTGTTCACTCATAGGTTCATCCTAACGGATGCCGCCGCCGGATCCCCCACCGAACGAACCGCCACCGCCGCCGGAGGAGGAGAAGCCGCCCCCGCCCGAGGACGAGGAGGTGGCGTCGTTGTACGCGGAGCTGAGCGAGGAGGAGATCGAGGAGGCCATGGACACCGAGTTCGGGGTGAAGCTGGACTGTGTCGCGTAGTCCGGGTCCACGATCTTGAACTGCTCCTGGACCTCCTGCGCGATCCCGAGGTAGCCGGCCCACACCATGTACTGGTCCCACAGCAGCACCTGGGAGGCGCCGCGTTCGGCGAGCAAGGAGAAGTCCGTCAGGTAGTTGCGCAGCATGACGACGCGGCGGGCGAGCTCCTTGCCGCGGCCGGTCGCGTCGTACTTGGTGGTGGGGAACACGCCCAGCACTCTCTTCTTCGTCTTGACCATGAGGCCCTGGTGGATCATCTCCAGGCGTGACTGATCGAGCGCTTCTTCCCGCCACCGCTTCATGGTAGAGACATTCCTGCGCGTGTATCGCTCGATCTCGCTGGCCTGCAAGATCCCGTCCTCGCCGGCAGCTGCCATCATTATGGACCACAGCCATTGCTCGGTGGGCCCTTGGATCACGGGCTCGCGCTGGATAATGAAGGCCGGCTCGTCGCGCTTGAAGAAGCGGCCCCGCTCCATCGTCGTCTCACGCACGGCCCCCTGCCCCACCCAGGTGAGGAAGAGCGCGGTGGCGAGTCCGGGCAACGGAGAGCCATAGAGGGCCACGAGGTCCTCCAGTCGGCCGTCGTAGGGGATGTCGCGCCAGTACTCGTCCTTTTCCACCCGGCCCGCGAAGCCGTGCTTCGTCGAGTTCTTCGACCTCCTGGCCACATCGAGCCCGATCGCAACGAACGCGATGGTGAGAAGCGCGGGGATGGGGATCGACAGCAACTTGCCCGTCGATGACGATTCTCCCGTGACCAAAAAGTCGCCCTCGGAATCGTCGCCGCGATCGGAAAAGTCCGAGCCCTCCTTCGCCTTCGCCTCGAGGGACTCGGCGGTGTGGTCGAGCTGCGAGGTGGTGGCGAAGGGCCCCTCGGGGAAGATCGCGAGCATGACCATGTGGTCCGAGGAGTCGATCGGCCCGGAGGAGCTGGCCGTTAGCGCGCTAGCTGTGATCGCCGTGCGGCCCTCGTAGCCGAACCCCCACACGCGCGAGTTTTCCTGCGTGTAGGTCATGCCGATCGCGTTCGTCAGTGAGATCGAGATCGACTCACTGTACGTCATGTTGTAGGGGATGAACTCCCAGTACACGGCCTGGGCGCCGTCGGTGAGGTTCTTGACCACGTTCGTCACCGTGTACGTCATGACGGCGGTGTGGGTGCCGTACGTGCCAAAGCCGAAGGCGAGCTCGTAGCCGTCGTCGAGGGTCACGACGCCCGACTGGCCGGCTTTCTCCTCCAGGCTGCGGTCCACGTCCCACTCGCCCACGTCGGTCAGCAACTTGCCATCGAGCACCACGGAGAAGTCCGAGACCTTCGAATCGGCGAGGTTGCCGAGCGAAATGTAGTGCTCGGTGCCGTCCTGCGCCGTGAACGTGCGGGTGTCGGTCACGCGCATCGACCCGTCCGATTGCAACTCGGCCACGATGTCGATGCTTGAAATCTCGGTCGCCTGTGCCGGGATCGGGGCGAAGAGCGCCGGGATCAGGACAAGTGCAAAGGCGAAGACGAGGCGTTTCATGACCAGCCCGGCATCTCGTTCTTCGTGGCCGTGTTTTCGAAGTAGGCCTCCTGCTTGAAGCCGAACAGCGCGCCGACGATCATCGAGGGGAACTGGCCGCGGTAGCGGTTGAGTTTGGTCACCGCGTCGTTGTAGAACATGCGCGAGTGGCGCACGTTGTCCTCAAAGCGCGTCACTTCGCCCATCGCGGACTGGTAGGTCTCCGACGCGCGCAGCTGCGGGTAGGCTTCCGCGAGCGCGTTGAAGCGGCCGAGCATCGAGCCGAATGCCTGGTCGTCCGCCGCCACGTCGGCCGGGGTGGAGGTGGGGCGCAGGGGCGCGCGCTCCTTCGTCACGGCCAGAAGGGTCTCGGCCTCGTGCTCCGAGTACTGTTTGGCGGCGGCGATCACCGAAGTCAGGGCATCCCAGCGGGATTCGATCTGGGTGGCGATCTGCCCCATTGCGTTGCGAACGTTCTCCCGCAACGCCACGAATCGGTTGTAGGTGACGATGACCCACCCCATGAAGGCCAGGAGCAGGAATCCGATGATAAGAATGATGAGCAATAATGTAGGCATGGCCCCCATTATGACATCATGGCGCACGCCACTGCACCAGGGGAGATCTGGCAGATACCCCTAAGCGAACTGACGTCAGGATTGCGCTTCCACGAACCAGCCGTACGTGAAGACCACGCCGAGCTCTTGCCCCACCTCTCGCGTCCGCATGGTTTCCGGCTCGGTCACCACGAGGGTGCCGAGCGGCGTCTCCACCTCGTACTCCATGTGCGTGCGCGCGAAGATGGCACGCATGACCCGGCCGGTCACCATCCCCTGTTCCGGTTCGGTGAGCGCAAGGGTCTCCGGCGGCACGACGACGTCGGCCCGGCCCGGTACGAGTTGCTGGACGGTGGGCAGCCCCAGCCAGACTCGCCCAAACTCCACGTGTGCCACGCCCTCGCTGGCCCGGCTGATCTTGGCGCTCAGGATGTTGGGGATGCCCATGACGCGCGCGCAGAATGCGGTGGCGGGCTGACGGTAGAGCTCGGCCGGCCTTGCGCACTGGACGATGCGCCCGCGATCCATGATCGCCATGGTATCTCCAAGCCGGCATGCCTCCTCCACGTCGTGGGTGACGTAGATGGCGGCGATCTTGTTGCGCCGCACCTGCTCGATAATCGTGGATTGGATCGAGGCGCGCAGGGAGGGATCGACGTGGACGAGCGGCTCGTCGAGGAGGAGGATTCGCGGTCGGCGAACGAGGGTGCGGGCGAGGGCCACGCGCTGGGTCTGCCCGCCCGACAGGTGCTCCACGCCCACGTGTGCCAGGCCCAGGATGTTGAGTTGGGCGAGCGTGAGGTTGACCAGGTCCTCGCGCTGGGAGGGGGCAAGGCCGGTGTCGTCGAGCCCGAAGGCGACGTTGTCCCACACGTCGCGGCCGGGAAAGAGCACGGAGTCTTGGAAGACCGTGCCCGTGGGGCGCCTGTGCATGGGCAGAGAGTCCAGGTCACGGCCGAAGCTGATGCGCCCCGAAGCCCGGATGGCCCCCGAGATGGCGTGGACCAGGGTGGACTTGCCGCACCCGGATGGCCCGACGATCGAAAGGACCTGCCCGGGTTCCACCCGCAACGACACGTCCTGCACGATCCCCGCGCTCACACGGTCGACGACGAGCGCCATCGCTTCCTCCTCACTTCGATCCACAGCACGCCGGCCACCGCCAGCAGGGAGATCACCAGCATGCTCATGATGATGCTCAGGCCGAACGCTTGCCCGTCTGCGGCGGCGGCGACCTGACTTTGGACGGCCAGAGGGGTCAGGGCAAGTCTGCCCCCGACGTCGATAAAGATGGCCGGAGCGCTGCGCGTGAGGACCAGGCCCGTCAGCAGCGCGACCGCGATCGTGAGGGTGGGCCACACGATCGGGAGAAGCTCGCCGGCCAGGCGCAAGCGGTAGGCCCCCGCGTCACGCATGGCAGCAACGAAGGGCCGGATGTCGAGGCGGACGATCACCATCGCCAGCACCGCCAGCGGCAGCACCAGCAGCAGGTAGGCCAACACCACCCCGAGGAAGCCCTGATAGAGCGAATCGACGCCCACGATCGGCGGCACCAGCTTCGCGCCGGCCAGCTCCATCCAGTCGCTGTGCAGGGCACTGACGAACACCCCGCCGGTGGTCTGCGCACTAAGGACGAGCACGAGCGAGGGATAGACGAGCAGGTGTGCGCGGCGCACGGGCACGGCCATGACGATAAGGCCGGCGAGGATGAGGGCGACGGTCACGACGACGAGGAGGATGGCCACGGTCGTCGTGACGGACAGGGAGGCAGAGCGCCTCGCGTTGGCCGCCACGATCCAGGCGAGCGCCACCAGGGGAACTGCGAGCGCGAACAGCAGGCCAGCCCAGGGCTGCGGGGCCGGCGGGCTGGGTGAGGCGGGGTCGACACTGCGGATCCGCGCCGTCAGCGCCCGGCTGAGCGGGAGCGAAACGAGCGCCGCGATCGCACACGAAATAGCGAGGGCCGCGGGCATGGCACCGGGCCGGTTGGTCGACATGCCGATGAGGATCTCGGAGGCGAAATACCGCCGCGTGCCACCAAAGACAAGGGTGAGCGTGGGGTCGGTGAGGGTGAGCAGGCCGGCCACGGCCGTGGCCATGAGAACGCCCCGGGCCGCTTGCGGCGCCACCAGCCTGGCGGCGATCGCGGAGCGCGGCAGACCGAGTGCCCTGGCCTCGATGAGATGGCGATCACCCACGGCCGCCAGGGCCAGGAGCGACACAGCAAAGCCGATCGGCACCGAGGAGATCGCGCTGGCGAGGATCACCACGCCCGTACCGTCCACGTCCAGGCCGAAGGGAGGGTAGGTCAGGGCCAGCGCCCACGTGGCCGGCGGCAGAAGGAAGGGCGTGACGGCCAGCATGGCAGTGAGCACGCGGAAGCGGCCGAAGCGGTAGCCGAGCGCCAGGGCCATGCCCGCCAGCGCGGAGACGAGCCCGGCGGCCAGCGCCACGACCAGGCTGCGCGGCAACGCCTCCAGGTAGGGCGAATCGCCCAGCCGGTCACGCTCCCACGTCGCGATGAGCTCGGAGCGGTGGGCGCCCGCCCGCTCGATGTCCTCCCCGAAGATCGGCACCGCCACGGCATCGAGCGTGGTGCTCAGGTTACCAGCGAGCGCCGCCGACGTCGGATACTGCGTGGAAGCCGCCGCACTCACCATCTGCCCCTCATCGGCGATGGCGTAGCCGACAAAGGCCTCGGCCAGCTCGGGGCGCGTGGTCCCGGCCAGCACCCCCACCGAGCCGATCTCGAAACCGACACCGTCGGCGAAGTAGACCGGGTGGACCGCCTTGCCAGCGTTCCGCTCCGCCAGACAGTAGGAGTCAAAGGTGAGAGCCAGGGGAAGCCGCCCGCCGGCCACGATCGGCGCGGGGAACGTGCCCGACGTGGTGTAGGTGCCCACATTCTTCTCCAGCGCCCGATAGTAGGCCCGTGCCCCGTCCTCCGAGCCAAGCCGCTCGACCTGGCTCCACAAGATCGTGGCCGCCGTTCCCGACGTCGACGGGTGCGGCATCGCGATCGCATCGGCGTAGGCCGGGTCGATGAGGGCGTCCCACGAAACTGGCGCCACGGCGTCGTTGGCCACGCACAGGCTGAGTACGCCGCCGTAAATCCCAAACCAGCGCCGGCCGGGATCCTTCCAGCGCCCCGGGATCGAGTTGGCCGGCTCGCTCGCAAGCGGGCGCAGCAGACCGTCGGCGGCGGCCTGGGTGTAGGCCTCGGCTGGGCCGCCCATCCACACGTCGAACTCGCCGCGCGCGTTGGGCGAGGAGATGTGGGCGAGGGCCTGCGACGTCGGCACGCGCACCACCAGCGCATTCACCCCCTGAGCCGCCTCGAAGGAGTGCGCCACCGCCTCGCACGCCTCGGCCTTGTTCGAGCACAGGATGGTCAGGTCCGGCTCCGTCTGACGTGTGAGGAGCGCCCCGATGATTCCCACCGCGATCAGCGGCGCCACCACGAGCCAGGCATGGCGGTGGAACCAACGGGAATGACGCATAGAAGAGAGCATAGTCGCGCTACTTCCTTCTATGCGCCATCCCGCACTCGCCGATTACTCGTTGCCCTGAGTCTCCAGGCGTATGAGTTCCTCGCGAGCCTCCATCATCTTCCTCTCATCCTTACCCACGATCATCATGAGGACGAAGGCGAGGACCACGATGGCGGTCAGCGTGGCGTACGTGACGTTCCAGCCGAAGCGGTCAATGAGGATGCCGACGCCGGTCGAGGCGAGCGTTGCGCCGAGCAGATAACCGAACATGCCGGTGAAGCCCGCCGCGGTGCCCGCCACCTCGCGCGGCGAGAGGTCAATGGCCTGCAGGCCGATGAGCATGACGGGGCCGTAAATGAGGCCACCGATAATGGCGATGAGCACGTAGAAGATCCAGATCGGGGCGGTGGCCGGCAGCTGCCAGTAGGCCACGAGCGCGATACCCACGCCGGCGATGAACAGCATGCCTGCGCCCGAACGCCAGCCCTTGAACACCTTGTCCGAGATCCAGCCGCACAGGATCGTGCCGACAATGCCCGCCAGCTCGTAGATCGCAAACCCGATGATGCCGGTCTTGATGTTCGCGCCATGGATGACGTCGGTGAGGTAGACCGGGATCCAGGACAGCACGCCGTAGCGCAGTGTGTAGACGAACACGTTGGCGATGGCGAGCAGCACCACCACGCGGTTGGTGAGGACGTGCTTGAACAGCATCGTCTTCCACGGCAGGTTCTTCTCCTTGCTCTCCACCTTCGCCGGGTCGTTACGGTACTCCTCGATCGGGGGCAGGCCCACCGCCTCCGGCCGATCGCGCAGCATGAAGAAGATGAGCACGGCGATGACGAGCGCCACGATGCCGGGGACGAGGAACGCAGGCGTCCAGTCCGAATCGGAGGTCTGGAACTGGTCCAGCGCCCACACGGCCAGCAGGCCCAGGCCACCGGCGCCGACGTTGTGAGCGGTGTTCCACAGCGACGTCATCCAGCCGCGCTCGGAGGTGGAGAACCAATGCACGAGGATGCGGCCCGACGGCGGCCAGCCCATGCCCTGCGCCCAGCCGTTGATGAACATGACGGTGGCGAAGATCCCCACCGACCCCACGATCGAGGGCACGAAGGAGATGACGATGTTGATGATGGCCGACAGGGCCAGGCCGATCGGCATGAAGTAGCGGGCGTTAGCTCGATCTGAGAGCATCGCCATGAAGAACTTCGACAGGCCGTAGGAGAAGAGAACGGCGTTGGCCACAATGCCAATCCCGACCGTGTTCATCAGGTCATATTCCTTGAGCAGGCCCGAGACCAAGGAGACGTTGTTGCGGATGAGGTAGAAGGCTGCATACCCGATGAAGATGCCCATGAAGACCTGCCAGCGCATGCGCTTATAGGTCTTGTCAATCTTCTCTTCGGGGAGCCGGGGCGCGGCCGGCGGTGCTAAGAGCACACCGAGCCCGCGTGATGTCTGTGCCATGATTGTCCCTTTCGCATGAGCGCATCGTTGCGCCGATACGTCGATGCTAAAAGGGGGCCAGTAACAGCGCCGGAAGGCAAAGTTACACTTGGTAACCGGCCCGTTACTCTTGGGCCGAGGCTTGCTCCTGGACCGAGTAGCCCTCCCCGCGGTGCGAGCGGATCACGACGCCGACCCCGGACTTCTCCAGCGTCTTACGCGTGCGGTAGATCGCGGTTTTGAGCATCTCGCGCCCGCCGTGGTGGTCGGGGGCGCCCCACGCCTCGTTGAGGAGCTGACGGTGGGTGACCACGGCGCCGGCGTGGCGAATGAGGGTGGTGAGGAGGCGGACCTCGGTGGCGGAGATGTTGAGGCGACGCCCGCGCCACGTGGCCTCGAGCCGGTCCGCGTCCACCACCAGCTCGCCGATGGACTCGCGCACCTCATCCGGGTAGCTGCGCCGCAAGAGGGCCTGGGCGCGCAGCGCCAACTCCTGGGGCGAAAACGGCTTGGTGATGTAGTCGTCCGCGCCGGCCTCCAGGCCTCTGATGCGGTCCTCCACGTCCGAGCGGGCGGTGAGCAAGATGATCGGCAGGTCACCGACCTGGGAGCGGATGCGCGCGGTCAGGTCGAGCCCCGAACCGTGCGGGAGCATGATGTCGAGGACCGCAAGGTGAAAGTGGGAAGTGGACAGCAGTTGCCACGCCTCGGCGGCGCTGGCCGCCGTTAGGCACGTAAATCCTTTGGATTCGAGGGCGAAGGTGACGATGGCGAGCATCTGCGGCTCGTCGTCCACCACAAGGACGCGCGGCATCATTCACCTCCCGGATTGCCCAGCGGCAGGAGCACCACGATCGTGGTGCCGACGTCGGGGCGGGTATCAACCATGATCTTTCCGCCGTGTGCCGCCACAATTTCCTGTGAGACGAGCATACCAATGCCCGAACCCGGCCGGCGGCTCGATCCTGTGGCGAACGGGGTGAAAAAGCGTTCCAGATCCGCGCTGTCCATCCCGTTACCGTGGTCGGTGACCTCGAGCAGGGCTCCCCCGTCCTCCGCCTGGTTCACCCGCACGCGCACCCCGTCCTCGCCCTCCGAGTGGCGGATGGCGTTGTTGACGAGGTTCCACACGAGCTGGCGGATGAGCTGCTCGTCGGCATACAGCGGCAGGATCCCACCACGCACGTCCACCAGGATCGGGATGTCAGTGGTGCGGCGCAGGGACTGGGCGGCATCCCCCACGACGTCGCGGATATCCACCAGGTCGAGCCGTAGCGCCGCCCCGTCCTTAAGCCGGCGCTGGACGAGCGAGTTCTCCGCGATTCCGATCGCCTGGGTGGCATTATCGAAGATCGTGGACACGAAGCTAGCCTGGGTCTCGTTCAGCGGGCCGGGGCTCTCCCCCATGAGGAGCTCGGCCGAGGCCTCGATGAGCGACAGCGGCGTGCGGATCTCGTGGGCGACCACCGCCGGCTGGCTCTCATACCGCGTGACTTCCACGCGCGCACGCTCCAATTCTGAGGTCAGGCGACTGTTGAGGACGGCGAGCCTGGCAATGATCCCCGCCGCGACCACCGCGATGATGATGGCCGCGATCATAGCGTGAGCTGCAGATCCGGCTTGAGCTTGCCCGAGCGGGGCGAGACCAGCGCCGCCGGCTCGTCGCCCACGAACGTGGCAGCAGGCCAGGGCTCGCCGCGCGTTCCCTCCGTGGAGGCCGTCCGCTTGTCGATGAACAGACCGTTGCGCAGGGCGCGGGCCTCGGCGTCGTCGATCGCCATGACGGGGAAGACCTGCCGGCACACTTGCGCCATCGAGGCCGCGGGCAACTGCTCCCCTATGCTTGCCAGGTCACGCAGCTGGGCGACCGTCCGCGCGTCGTCGACGTGCCAGGGCCCGATCTGCGTGCGGCGCAGGGAGGTTAAGTGCGCGCGGGTTCCGAGCGCCTCGCCGACGTCGCGGGCAAGCGCCCGCACGTACGTTCCGCTCGATGCGGTGACGACGACGTCGAAGTCGGCAACCGCCACATTCCGCCCGCCGAGCTGGATCTGACTGCGCTCGACCAGGCCGGTGCGCTCGAAGCGCTCGATGCGGATGGGGCGGGCGGCGAGCTCGACGCTCTCCCCCTCACGCGCCAAATCATGGGCGCGCTTGCCATCCACCTTGATCGCGGAGACCGTGGAGGGCACCTGCATGATGTCGCCCGTGAGGGCGGCCAGCGCCGCGTCGATCGCCGCGTCCGAGGCCACCGGCGGTTCGGCCGGCGTCAGCTCGCCCTCGGCGTCGTCGGTACTTGATCCGACCCCGAGCCGGATGCGCGCCTCGTAGGTCTTGTCCGCGCCCACGAGGTACTGGATGAGCTTCGTCAGCCGGCCGGTGGCCACGATGAGCAGGCCGGTAGCCATCGGGTCAAGCGTGCCGGCGTGGCCCACCTGCCGGGTGGCGCCCAGGCGGCGCAGCGCGCCGACCACATCGTGCGAGGTCACGCCGCGATCCTTGTCGATCAGCAGCAGCCCCTCACACGGCGCCTCGCCGCGCGGCAACTCGCCCCAGGGCTTCGGGCGCGCCTGGCGGGCGATGGCCCGCTGGCGGTTCCGCTCCCGCCCCTTCGGCACTACTCCTCGCCCTCGGCGTCCTCGAACTGGCTGCGGTAGGGGTTCTCCCCGCCCGCGGGCACGGCGCCCTCGGCGCGCTTGCGGATGTCATCATCGCGCTGGCGGGCAGCCGCGAGCAGGTCCTCCATCGCGCGGGACGATTCGGGGAGGGAATCGAGCAGGAACTCGATCGACGGGGTCAAGCGCAGGCCGAGCTGCTTGCCCACCGCCGAACGGATCATCCCCTTCGCCGACTCGAGCGCGTGGCCCGACTGACGGCGCTCCTCCTCCGATCCCATCACCGTGTAAAACACGGAGGCATGCTGGAGGTCCCCCGTCACGCGCACGTCGGTCACCGTCACCATTCCCAGGCGCGGGTCCTTCAACTTGGTATCGATAAGCCGGGCAACGATCTGGTGAATCTGATCCGCTACCCGATCAACACGTGTATTGGCCATGGTTCTCCTTTGCGTCAGGCGCCCGCATGCGGGCGCGAATGCCGCGGGGCGCCTCCCCGGCGCCCCGCGTGCCACTTAGTCGCGCGGCTTTTCGCGCATCTCCCACGTCTCGATGATGTCGCCCTCGGCGATGTCGTTGAAGCCGAGCGTGATACCACACTCGTATCCCTCACGAACCACCGTCACGTCATCCTTCTCGCGGCGCAGGGACTCGATCGTCAGCTCCGGAGCAACAACCACGCCATCGCGCACCAGGCGCGCCTTGTGGCCACGGTTGATCGTGCCGCTGCGCACGATCGAGCCCGCGATGTTGCCGAACTTGCCCGAGCGGAACACCTGGCGGATCTCCGCGGTGCCCACCTCGACCTCTTCGTAGATCGGCTTGAGCTTGCCCTTGAGCGCGGCCTCGACCTCGTCGATCGCGGAGTAGATGACGTTGTAGAACTTCATCTCCACGCCTTCCTGGTCGGCCAGCTCCTGCACCCGCTCGGCGGGGCGGACGTTGAAGCCGATGATGACCGCGTTATCCACGGTCGCCAGGTCCACGTCCGACTGGGTGACAGCACCCACGCCGCGGTGGATGACCTGCAACTCGACCTCGCCCTGGCCCACCTCGATCTCGAGGAGGCTGGCCTCGAGGGCCTCAACCGAACCGGAGGAGTCACCCTTGATGATGAGGTTGAGGGTCTCAACCTTGCCCTCCTCGATCGCGGCCGTGAGGTCCTCGAGCGAGATGCGCTTGCGGCGCTTGGCCAGCGTGGCGGCGCGCTTGGCCGCCTCGCGGCGCTCGGCGATCTGGCGGGCGGTGCGGTCGTCGTCGGCAACAATGAGCTGGTCGCCAGCACCCGGCACCGAGGTCAGGCCCAGCACCTGGACGGGGCGCGACGGTCCGGCCTCGTCCACGTTGTTACCGTGCTCGTCAATCATCGCGCGCACGCGGCCGTAGGCCGTGCCCACCACGATCGAATCGCCAATGTGGAGCGTGCCGTCCTGAATGAGGGCGGTGATGACTGAGCCGCGGCCCTGGTCGAGCTTCGCCTCGATCGCCACACCGCGCGCGGCCTTGTCCGGGTCCGCCTTCGGCTCCACGAGGATGTCCGAGGTGGCGACCACGGTGGACAACAGCTCGCCGATGTTGATGCGCTGCTTGGCCGAGATGTCCACGAACGGCACGTCGCCGCCGTAATCTTCCGCCACCAGGCCGTACTCGGTCAGCTGTGCGCGGACCTTCGCCGGGTTCGCGCCGTCGACGTCGATCTTGTTGACGGCCACCACGATCGGCACGTCAGCCGCCTGCACGTGGTTGATCGCCTCCACGGTCTGCGGCATGACGCCGTCGTTCGCGGCCACCACGAGGATGGCGACGTCGGTGACGTCCGCACCGCGGGCACGCATCTGCGTGAACGCCTCGTGACCCGGGGTATCGATGAAGGTGATCGAGCGGCGTTCGCCCTCCACATCCACGTGCGTCTGGTAAGCGCCGATGTTCTGGGTGATGCCACCAGCCTCGCCCAGCGCCACGTCCTCATTGCGGATCGCGTCGAGCAGCTTGGTCTTACCGTGATCGACGTGACCCATGACCGTGACCACCGGCGGGCGAGGAAGCAGATCCTCCGGATCGGTCTCCTCGCGCTCGGCTTCCAGATCAATATCGAAGGCCTCGAGGATCTCGCGATCCTCATCCTCCGGGCTCATAATCTTGATGTCGTAGCCGAGCTCGGCACCCAGCAGCTGGAACGTATCCTCATCAAGCGACTGGTTGGCGGTGGCCATCTCGCCCATGCGGAACAGGACTGTCACCAGCGCCGCCGGATCGGCGTCGATACGCTCAGCGAAGTCAGCCAGCGAGGAGCCCGCGCGCACGCGCACAGTCTGCCCGTTGCCGCGCGGCACCGAAATGCCGGCGACCATCGGATTTTGCTGCTCCTCCCACTCCTGGCGCTTCATCCGCTTCGACTTGCGACGGCTACCGCCGTTGCGCTTACCAAACGCTCCGGCCGTGGAACCGCCACGCGCCTTACCGCCGGAGCGGACGAAGCCGCCCCCGCGCTGGTTGTTCGACGTGCCGAAGGTGTTACCACCGGTGGTGGCCGGCCTGCCGCGGCCGCGGCTACGGTTCGCGTCAGTCTTGATGTGCTCCGGCATCATGTTCGGCGACGGGCGCGGACCGCCCGCCGGCTTCGGAGTCTTCTTCGCCGAATCCGAACGCATGCCCTGCTTCGGCGCGAACGGCGAGTTACCCGGACGCGGGCGCCCCATCCCCTGCTTGGACGCAAACGGCGAGTTACCCGGACGCGGACCGCCACGGCGCGGCTGCGGGCGCGGCGGGGCCGCATCGCGCGCGGCCTGGGCCGAGCGAGCGGCCTCACCCGGGGTGGCGATCGTACGCTTGTTGGCCGAGGCCGGGGTGGCCTTCGGTTCGGCTGCCTTCGCCTCGGGCGCCTCCTGCGCCGCATCCTTGTTTTCGTCAGCGACGCGCGGGCCCGGGGCGGGCTTATCGGACGGCTTGGAGGCCATCGCGGCCGGAGTCGGGGCCGACTTCGCGGCAGGCTGAGCCTCCTGCTTGTCGCTGATAGCCGAAGCCGCGGGGGCGGCCTGGGCCTTGGCGGGCGCTTTCTTTGCGCCCTTACCCGAGGGCTTCTTCACATCCTCAGGATGCTTGTCAAAATATTCGCGTGCCTTACGCACGACAGGTGCCTCGATACTCGAGGACGCCGAGGTTACAAATTCGCCACTTTCCTTCAGCACTTCCAAGAGCCTCTTGGACGTCACGCCGATTTCCTTGGCGAGTTCATGTACGCGGACCTTTGCCACAGTTCTCCTTATTCTTTGGTCCGCGCGCTCCGGCGTCAGACCTCTTGCAGACAGCTCATCGCTGGGTACTCATCGGGTGCCCATCGGCTTTCTACCCGCTTTCATCTCTTGGGCTTGCGCCCATCGGTCATTTCTCGAGCCAAGAGGTGCATCGCCTCGTCACTGACCTCGCACCGAAAAGCACGATTCAGCGCACGTTTACGCAACGCCAACTCGACACATTCGGGCGTGGGATGGACCCACGCCCCGCGCCCTCCCGCCGCGCGATCAGGATCGGGGACAGCCGCCCCATCCTTCAGCGCGATACGAAGAAGTTCGTGGGAATGTACAACACCTCGGCAACCGACGCATGTGCGCATGGATACGGAACGAGAGTGTGATGACATACCTAAGCTAGTCTATCCCACCCGCGAAGTACTGGGCACGGCCGGCCCGGGTGAGTTAGCTCAACTCTTGAGCCGAACGCTTATCCTCGGACGCCTTGCGGATGTCGATCGACCACCCGGTCAGCTTCGCGGCCAGGCGCACGTTCTGCGCCTCCTTGCCGATCGCGAGCGAGGCCTGATCGTCGGGCACGATCGCCCGCGCCTGACGCGTGTCACGATTGAGCACATCTACCCGGATGGCGCTGGCCGGCGACAGGGCAGCGGCGATGAAAAGCGCGATGTCGTCGTCGTAATCGACGATGTCGATCTTCTCCCCCTGCAGCTCCTGGGTCACCGCTCGCACGCGCTGCCCGTTCGGGCCGATGCACGCGCCCTTGGCCGCGACAGTCGGGTCATTCGACCACACGGCCACCTTCGAGCGGTGGCCCGCCTCGCGCGCGAGCGCCACGATCTCCACCACCCCGGACTCGATCTCCGGGACCTCGGTGGCGAACAGCTCGCGGACGAAATCCGGGTGCGAGCGCGACAGGCGGATCGACGCCCCGCGCGGGCCGACGTTGATGTCAAGGATGAGGGCGCGGATGAGGTCCCCGTGCTTAAAACGCTCGGTGGGCACCTGCTCCTCAGCCCGCAGCAGGCCGCGGTTGTCGCCCAGCTCCACGAACAGGTCGCGTGATTCGCCCGGGCCGGCCGTGGTGTCCACCGTGCCGGCTACGATCTTGCCCTGCTTGCCCTTGAAATCGCCCAGGATGCGGGCCGATTCGGCGTCACGCAGGCGCTGGGCAATGATCGAGCGAGCGGTGGAAGTGGCAATCCGGCCGAAGTCGTTCGGCGTGTCGTCAAACTCGCCGATGACATTGCCCTCCTCGTCCTCCTCCGGCGCCCACACCGTCACCACGCCCGTGGAGCGATTGAGCTCGATGCGCGCGCCGCGGATCGCGCCGGGCGCGCGGTTGTAGGCGTGAAGGAGGGCCTCCTCGATCGCGCCGAGCAGGATATCCAGGTCAACCCCGAGCTCGCTTTCAACGATCTTGAGCTCATTCATTGAGATGTCCATGGTTCCTCCTAAAACTCGATCTGTACGTGAGCCTTGGCGATCTGCTCCAGCGCGATCACGCGCTGTTCGCCATCCAGAGCAAGTGTTACGTTATCACCTTCGATGTCCTCAACCCGGCCGGTGAGCGCATCCCCACTCGTGAGCACCACGTTGGCCAGGCGCCCCTGGGCGCGCGAAAAGTGGCGGGCGTCGTTCAGCTTGCGCTCGGCTCCGGGCGTGGAGACCTCCAGCGTGTAGGCCCCCGAAATCGGATCGGCCTCATCAAGCGTGGCGGAAACGGCCCGCGTGGCATCAGCCAGCTGCTCCGAATCCACGTTCCCCGGGCCGGACGGCAGATCGATGGTCACGCGCAACACCGAGTGCTTGCCGGCGCGCGTGAGCTTCACGTCCTCCAGGAAGAGCCCCCGGCCCTCGATGGCGGGCCGGATGAGATCAACGATTTCAGTTACCTTTGACATGCGTGAAATTCTACCCGCGCCGTGTGGCAGGATAAAGTTATGGCACATCGGCAAGGTTCCACGCTGGCATTTATCGGCACACTGTTACTCGGGATCGCGCTGTTCGCGCTCGTCATGGTGGTCATGGGCGCGCACCTGGACCGCGACGTCTCCCCCGCCCCCGCCTCGGACGCCGAGGTCGAGCGCCAGATGCTCGCCGCGCGCGCAACCGTCATCAGCGACGACCCGGCGTTCGCCGACGTCGCCGCGCACTGGGCCGAGGCCCTCGGCGGTGTGTGGGTGCCGTGGCCCGACGGCGCCCCCGAGGGTTACACCAATCCTGTCGAACCCTACGTGGCCGGCAGCGACACCCACGCCGAGCTCCTCGAGCTTTCCCGCGCCGCCCTCGATTCTTCGCTCGGACCGATCGCCACCTCGGTGGGGATCTCCGCCCTCACGCTGGGCGCCACCGATGCCGACCAGTGCGGCGAGTACGAACTGTCCGACCTGGCCCGCTCCCTCAACTCCGGGGTGTCAGTAGCCAACATCGAAACGGCACGCCAGTGGCTCGAGTGGCACGCCGCCACCATCCCGGCCGGCCAGCGCGACGCCGAACTGGCCCGCATCGACGAGCTGACCGACCTGCTCGACGCCCAGCTCGCCTCAGGCGCACCCGACGACCGCCCGGTCATCGCACCCGAACCCGAAGGGCCCTACGTGGAGGACGCCTTCAACCTGCTCATCGACCAACTGGCCTTCTCCGCCACCCAGGCTGACCCGGCTGGCAAGCAGGCGATCGCCAGCTTCGTGTGCCACATGGCGAAGACCCCGGACGCGCCTCTCATCGAGGCGCTGCCCGGGATCGAATTCGCGAATGCGGAAGGCTAGCCGATCATCGCGGTGACCTCGGCCACCGCGTCCGCGAGCGCCACCTCGCGCCGCTCGCCGCTGCGCCGATCGCGCAGCTCGACCTTTCCGTCCTTCAGGCCGCGCCCGACGACCACGCCGTAGGGCACGCCGATGAGCTCGAAGTCCGCGAACTTCACGCCGGCCGAGACCTTCTGGCGGTCGTCGTAGATGACCTCCACGCCGGCCGCGTCCAGCTCGGCGGCAATGGCGGAGGCTGCCTCGAAGATCTCCGCGTCCTTGCCGGTGGCCAGCACGTGTACCACGGCAGGGGCGACGTGGGCGGGCCAGATGAGGCCGGCGTCGTCGTGGTTGAGCTCGGCGAGGGCGGCGACCGCGCGCGAGACGCCGATGCCGTAGGAGCCCATGGTCACCACCACGGACTTGCCGTTCTGGTCGAGCACCGTCAGATCGAGCGCCTCGGCGTACTTGCGGCCCAGCTGGAAGATATGGCCGATCTCCATGCCGCGCTCGATGCGCAGCGGTCCAGACCCGTCGGGGGCCTGGTCGCCGTCGCGTACCTCCACCGCCTCCACGAAGCCGTCCGCCTCGAAGTCGCGGCCGTAGACCACGTTGAAGGCGTGGCGCTGTTCGGCGTCTGCGCCCGTGATCCAGGACGATCCGCGGGCCACGTGCGGGTCAAGGAAGTAGCGCACGGAGCCGGAGATCTCCCCGTCTTCGCCCACCACGCGGTCGGGCGAGTTGGGTCCGATCCGGCTGGGGCCGATGTAGCCGGGCACGAGCTCGGGGTGGGAGGCCAGGTCATCGGCCGTGGCCATCTCGATCTCGGCAGGCGCCATGTTCGCTTCGATGCGCTTGAGGTCCGCCTCGCGGTCACCCGGCATACCGATGACCACGAGCTCGCGCTCCCCGGTGGGGTGGGTAGCCACCACGACCACGTTCTTTAGCGTGTCCGAGGCCTGCCAGGGCCGGTCCTCACGCGGCATGACGTCGTTCGCCAGGTCCACCAGCGCCTCGATGGTCTTGCAGTCCGGGGTGGCCACGACCTCCTGCTCGGGCACGCCCGCGAAGTCCAGCTCCGGTAGCGGCGCGGTGGTCACGGCCTCTGTGTTGGCGGCATACCCGCCGTCGGAGACCACGAACGTGTCCTCGCCCACCTCGATGGGCGAGAGGAACTCCTCCGAGCGCGAGCCGCCCATCGCGCCCGACGTGGCCGCGCAGATGACGTAGGGCAGGCCAAGCCGGGTGAACGTGCGCTCGTAAGCATCGCGCATGATCTGGTAGGAGACATCCAGGCCCGCGTCATCCACATCAAAGGAGTAGGCGTCCTTCATCACGAATTCACGCGTGCGCAGCAGGCCGGCGCGCGGGCGGGCCTCATCGCGGTACTTGGTCTGGAACTGGTACAGGTTCAGCGGCAGGTCCTTGTACGAGCTGCACTGGTCCTTCACCGCGAGGGTGAACATCTCCTCATGCGTGGGCGCCAGCAGGTAGTCGTTCTCGCGGCGGTCCTTGAGTCGGAACAGGTTCGCGCCGTACTCCTCCCAGCGGTTCGTGGCCTCGTACGGCTCGCGCGGGAGCAGGCCCGGGAAGAGCATCTCCTGAGCGCCCGCGGCGTCCAGCTCTTCACGGATAATCTGCTCAACCTTGCGCAGCACCCGCAGGCCGAGCGGCAGCCAGGTGTAGATGCCCGGCGCCACGCGGCGGATGTAGCCTGCGCGCACCAGTAGCTTGTGGGAATCGACCTCGGCGTCGGCCGGATTCTCGCGGAGGGTCTTAACAAAAAGATGAGACATTTTCAGCACAAAGCCAAGTGTATATGCCCCGGCCGACAATTCCGTATTCGGCCACCATGTGTACCGAGCGCACGACGCCGTCGCTCACCTCTACGCCCGAATGCCCGACTCTCCGCGCGCAGCTCCCGCACCGCCCGTCTCACAGCAAGATCGTCGAGTACTCCCCCACGGTCTTAAATCCCGCCTTCTCGTACACACGTACGGCGGGCAGGTTGTAGTCGTTGACGTAGAGGGAGACCGTGGGCGCGATCGTGGCCTGAACCAGCCGCGCCACCTGCACCATCGCGGCGGTGGCAATCCCCTGCCCGCGCAGGTCGGGCGCGGTCCACACGCCCTGGATCTGCGCCACTCCCCCGGCCAGCGCCCCGATGTCGGCCTTGAACTCCACGCGCTCGCGCCCATCCGTGCCCCGCCCGAGCCGCACGAAGGTGTGGCCCGCCCGCACGAGCCCGTGCACCCGGTGCGAATACCCCGAGCCGTAGGTGAGGGGATCGTAGCCGACCTCCTCGGTGAACATCGCCACCGACGCCGGCAACACGATCGCGCCCTCGCCGATGCGCGCCGGGCGCACCTCGGGATCGGGCGCCACGCTCTCACGCCCGGCGTATACCATCGACAGCTGGCTCTCGCGCACCTCACGCGCCACGCCCACCCCGGATTCGATCCGCTCCCACAGGGGCATCACCTGCTCGCGCGGACCCACCAGCGAGGAGAAGATGCGGCGGGTGGACAGGACATGGCCGGCGAGCAGGTCCAGGCCGTCGTCGTCGAAACCAAAGGGGACCAGGTTCGCGCCGTTCCAGGCGACGGCCGTGAGTACACCGGCGTCGTCGAAAAGACCAAGCGCGTGGCTGGGACGCGGCCATCCCTCCTCGATCGGGACGCGGGCCAGGATGGTGGCGACGGGGTCAGTGGCGAGGAGGTCGATGGCCGCCTGCCGGTCGGCCGGTCCCAGCCGGCGTAGCCGCCCGGGCCTGCGCAACCAGCGCACTAGACGATCACTTCGACATGCGAGTCCGGATCCTCGGCAAGCCCCAGCTCCTCGGCCACAATCCGGGCGCGCGCGATGAGGGTCTCCACGATATCCGCCTCCGGCACCGTGTCCACCACCTTGCCGCGCACGAAGATCTGGCCTTTGCCGTTGCCGGACGCGACACCGAGGTCCGCCTCGCGCGCCTCGCCCGGGCCGTTGACCACGCAGCCCATGACGGCCACGCGCAGCGGGAACGTGATGTCTTTCAGGCCTTCGGAGACGTTATTGGCCAGCTCATACACGTCCACCTGCGCGCGCCCACACGAGGGGCAGGAGACGATCTCGAGCTTGCGCGGGCGCAGGTTGAGCGAACGCAGAATCTCCTCGCCCACCTTCACCTCTTCCACCGGCGGGGCGGACAGGGACACGCGGATCGTGTCGCCAATCCCCTGGGAGAGCAGGGCGCCGAAAGCCACGGCCGACTTGATCGTGCCCTGGAACTGCGGGCCGGCCTCGGTCACGCCCAAGTGCAGCGGCCAGTCCCCCGCCTCCGAGAGCAGCTCGTAGGCGCGGACCATCGTCACCGGATCGTGATGCTTGACCGAGATCGCGAAGTCGTGGAAGCCGGCCTCCTCGAACAGGCGCGCCTCGTTGACTGCGGACTCCACGAGGGCCTCCGGGGTGGCCTTGCCGTACTTCTTCAGCAGGCGCGGGTCGAGCGATCCGGCGTTGATGCCGATGCGCATCGCGGTGCCGTTCGCGTTCGCGGCGGCCGCGATCTCCGGGATGCGGTCGTCAAACTTCTTGATGTTGCCCGGGTTCACGCGCACGCCCATGCCCGCATCGATCGCGGCGAACACGTAGCGCGGCTGGAAGTGGATGTCGGCCACCACGGGGATCGTGGCCTGCTGAGCAATGATCTTCAGAGCGTCGGCGTCCTTGTCGGTGGGGCAGGCCACGCGCACGATGTCGCATCCGGCGGCCGTCAGCTCCGCGATCTGCTGGAGGGTGGCGCCGATGTCGTGGGTCTTCGTGGTGGTCATCGACTGCACCGTCACGGGCGCGTCGCCTCCCACGAGCACGTCACCCACCTTGATCTGGCGGGTTTTCTTGCGCCGCCGCAGCACGGCGGGCGCCTCTTTGACGGACGGCATTCCAAGAGAAACTGGTGTATTCACGAACACGATTATGTCACTTCCCGCAAAGATTCCCTACCGAAGGCACGCTAGACGACCGGGTTCACGATATCGGCCACGATCAGCAGGATCGTCATCGCGATCAGCGCGAAGAACACGGCGTTGCTCAGCGGCAGGAGGCGGGCGGTATCGAACGGCCCGGGATCAGCCTTGCCGCGTGCCTTGGCGATCGTGCGCCGGGTGCCTTCGAGGATCGCGCCGAGGATGTGCCCGCCGTCCAGTGGCAGCAGCGGGATCATATTGAACACGAACAGCGACATGTTGAGCCCCGCCAGCAGCATCGTCAGGTCCGCCACCCGGTCCGCCGCCGTGTAGTTCACCGCGTTCGAGGAGGTGATGTTACCGGCGATGTCCGCCACGCCCACGATCCCCACAACCCCGGTCTGGTCGCGCTCCCCACCCGTCACCAGGTTCGTGGCCATGTGCCACAGCTGGGCGGGCAGGGTGAGGACCACCTTGGCAGTCCCTGCGGCGATGGTGGCGGTCACGTCCGCCGCGCGCGTGAACGGCTGGCGCTGGCGCTCGAAGGCCGGCGCGATGCCGGCATACGGCACCTCCCGCACCTCGGCCTCGCCCACTTCGTTCTGCTTGGTCTGCTCCACCGGCACGGGTGTGATAACGACGTCGGCCGGCTCGCCCCCACGCAACACCCGGACCGTCACCTGCCCGGTGCCGCCCTGGGCGATCGCGGCGGAGAGCTCGGGCCACGTGGCCACCTCGCGCCGGCCCCATTCGACGATGACGTCGCCAACCTCCAGCCCGGACAGCGCGGCCGGGCTTGGCTCCTTGCCCTCGCACTGGTCGGCCTCGGCCTGCCCGACGCACGGCATGATCGCCCCCACCGCGGTGGTCGGCTGGGAGATCCCGATGCCGGAGACGACCCCGGCGATGAGGAGGGCGGCGAGCACCAGGTTGGTCAACGGCCCGCCGAACATGACGGCGAGCTTCTTCGGCGCGGTGAGGCGCCAGAAGGCCTGGTGCTCCTCCCCCGGCCCGAGTTCGGCGGCCGAGGCCTGGCGCGCCTCCTCGGCCACCGTGATCTGGCCGTTCTTCTCCACGGGGGTGCCCGGCCTGGCCGGGGCCAGCATGCCCGCGATCCGCACGAAGCCACCGAGCGGGATCGCCTTGATGCCGTACTCGGTGCCGCCCCGGGTGGTCGACCACAGGGTGGGGCCAAAGCCGATGAAGTACTGCGAGACCTTGACCCCAAAGCGCTTGGCGGGCAGCAGGTGGCCCAGCTCGTGGATCGCCACCGAGGCCAGCAGGCCAAGAATGAGGAACGCGATGCCGAGGGCGGCCATCAGCCCAGCCGCTCTCGCGCGGCGCGGCGCGCCCAGGCGTCGGCCGCAAGCACGCCGGCAAGCGAGACCTCGCCGGTCCCATCGAAGGAATCAAGCACGGCCGCCACGGTGTCCACAATGTCGAGGTAACCGATCTGGGAGGCAAGGAAGGCATCCACGCACACCTCGTTCGCCGCGTTCAGCACCGCCGGGTGGAGGGCGGAGGCCGCCACGGCGGAACGGGCCAGGTCGATCGCTGGGAAGACATCGGCGTCGTAGGGCTCAAACGTCCAGGCGGCCGGCACATCCCACGCGCACGGGCGCGCCACGTCCTCCAGGCGCGCGGGCCAGGACAGGCCGAGCCCGATCGGCAGGCGCATGTCAGGCGGGGAGGCCTGGGCGATCGTGGAACCGTCGATGAACTCCACCATCGAGTGAATAATCGACTGCGGGTGGACTACCACCGTAATGTCCGCCGGTGCCACGTCGAACAGCAGGGCCGCCTCGATAAGCTCGAGGCCCTTGTTGATGAGGGTCGAGGAGTTGATCGTCACCACGGGGCCCATCGCCCACGTGGGATGGTTGAGCGCCTGCGCGGGCGTCACGTCCTCAAGCTCGGCGCGGGTGCGGCCGCGGAACGGGCCGCCCGAGGCGGTCAGCACCAGCCGGCGTACCTCGCTCTTGCCGGTCACCACCGGGCTGGTCAGCCCCTTTTCGTGGCGGCCCGAACGCAGGGCCTGCGCGAGCGCCGAATGCTCCGAATCGACCGGTACGATCTGGCCCGGCCACGACATCGCGTCCTTAATCAGCCCGCCGCCGATCACCAGCGACTCCTTGTTCGCCAGCGCCAGCGTGGCGCCCGATCGCAGCGCGGCGAGCGTGGGGCGCAGCCCGATCGAGCCGGTGATGCCGTTGAGCACCACGCCCGAATCCTCCGCCGTGCCGGACAGGAAGCCGGCCAGCTCCACCATCGCCTCCTCGCCGCACGCCACCTCCGGCGCGGGCGCGTCGCCCGCCACGGCCTTCCATGCCTCGGCGAATTCGCCGGCGCGGTCGGCGGCGATTGCCACCCGATCGACGTCGTGGTCAAACGCCTGGCGGGCGAGCAGCTCAATGTTGGCGCCGCCAGCGCCCAGCCCGCGCACGCGGAAACGGCCCGGGTGGGTGGCGATGACGTCGAGGGCCTGGGTTCCGATCGAGCCAGTGGATCCGAGCAGGACGACGTCGCGCATCACTCCACCGCCAGCAGGACGGAGACGGCGTGGTCCAAGAAGACGTCAACCACGGACTCGCGGTAGGCATCGGCACCGCGGGCCGAGCCGAAGGTGGCCCCGCGCACCTCGGCCGACGTCAGCTCCGCCTTGCCCGCAAAGTACTCTGACAGGCGCTCGAGCAGCGCATCGACGTCCGCCTTCTTATAACCACGCCCATCGGCGTCGGCGAAGCGCTCCCCGGCCGGACGGAGCAAGCGCGGGTAGAGGGCCTGGGCCTGCTTGTAGGTGGCGGCGAGCCACGCCTCCTCCCCCTCGGCCTCCATGACCTTGGCCCGGCGACGCTGAACGAACGCCGACTCGAGGCGATCGAGGGCGGCGTCGACCAGCGCGGGCGTGTAACCCTTGCGCACCCAGTCGAACGCGACGCCGCGCACGGCCACCTCGTCAATGTCAATCGACTCGTCCCCGGCGTAGGCCAGCTTGGCCTGCTCAAGGAACTCATCGACCTGGGTCGGGTTGTAGCCGTTGTTGAGGCCGCCGACCCGCTTGAATGTATCCGTCATTTTCTCCCCTGTTCCATCACAGCGAGTTGATCAGCCAAATCGACAGGCTCGGCACGGTGCTCAGCCAGGCGCGCCTCCACCGCTTCCTGGGCCTGCTTCGCGCGACGCGCCACGTTGTCCCGGTCCACGACCTCCGCGGCGAGCTGCCCGCACGCACCGTCGATATCCGAACCGCGCGTGTCCCTAATCGTTGTCGAAATCCCGGCATCGATCAAGGTCTGGACGAACGTGCGTGTCGCCCGATCCGTCGACGCCGTCCAGATGCTTCCCGGCGTGGGGTTGAGCGGAATGGGGTTGACGTGCGCCCAGCCGCGCCCGCGCGCATTGAGCTCAGCCGCCAGCAGCTCCGCCCGCCACTGATGATCGTTCATGTCCTTGATGAGGGCATACTCAATCGAAACGCGCCGGCCCGTGCGCACGAAATAGTGCCGCGCGGCGTCCAGCAGCTCACCCACCTTGTAGCGCGAGTTGATCGGAATGAGGTCATCGCGCAGGCCGTCGTCGGGAGCGTGGAGTGAGACCGCGAGCGTCACCTGTAGCCCCTCCTCGGCCAGCTTGAGGATCGCCGGCACCAGGCCCACCGTGGAGACCGTCACGTGGCGGGCCGCCATGCCGAAGCCCTCCGGGGACGGGTCGATCATCCGATGCAACGCCGCCCGCACGGCCGGGTAGTTCGCCATCGGCTCACCCATGCCCATGAACACCACGTTCGTCACCTTCACAGACTCGCCGAGCGCGCCCGACTCGGCGAGCGCCATGTTGAGGCGCAGCTGCTCCACGATCTCGGCCGTGGACAGGTTGCGGGTCAGGCCCGCCTGGCCCGTGGCGCAAAACGGACAAGCCATGCCGCAACCGGCCTGGGAGGACAGACACAGCGTAGCCCGATCCGGGTAGCCCATGAGGACCGACTCCACCACCGCGTCGTCAAACAGCTTCCACAAAACCTTGAGGGTGCGCCCACCATCGGCATACTGCTCGGAGACCTTCTTCACCAAGGGCGGCAGGAGCTGGGACACGATCTCCTCGCGCTGACCTTGGGGCAGGTCTGTCATCTGCGCCGGGGCAGCCGTGCGGTGGTCGAAGTAGTGACGCGAAACCTGGTCGGCACGGAAGGCCGGCAGGCCCATGTCGGCCACGAGGGCGCGGCGCTGCTCGCGATCGAGGTCGGCCAGATGACGCGGAGGCTTGCCGCGCCGCTTTTGCTGGAAGGTGAGCGTGGGGCGCTCGCCGCTCTCCACGCGAGGCTTAACTTGCTTGGGCTGAACGTTCATCATCGTGCCTGCACTATAGCAACCCCAGGCCACCGGCAAACATGAGGTAGCACGCAGGGGCACAAAAAAGGATGGAGTCAATCCGGTCAAGCATGCCGCCGTGGCCGGGGAAGATCGAGCCCATGTCCTTGATCGCGAGGTCGCGCTTGAGCAGCGACTCGGAGAAGTCCCCGGCGGTGGACATGACGGGGGTGACGAGCGCGAACAGAACCACCCACGGCCAGGAAAGGCCCACCATGGACCCCACGAAGAACCAAGCCACGAGGAAGCAGGCGATCACCGAGCCGGCAAAGCCCTCCCAGGACTTCTTCGGCGAGATCGACGGCGAGATCGGGTGCTTGCCAAACAGGACGCCAGCCAGCCAGCCACCCGTGTCGTTCGCCACCGGCAACAGGATGAAGGCCGTAATCACCCAAGCCCCGTGCGGCATCGTCGCCATCGCCACCGCGAAGCTGCCCATGAGCCCGATCCAGCCCAGCGAGAAGCAGCCCGCGAGCGCGTCCGTCACGCCCGCGGCGCGCGCATACCCGTTGACCAGCAACGCTAGGACGCAGGTCACCATGTAGATGATGAGCGCGGCCTGAATCCCGTAGAACCAGGTGCCCACCGCCATCGCTGTCTGGCCCGCGATCAGAACGAGGAGCGGGATCTTGAAATTGCGCGCGAGCAGGGCGCCCGCCATCTCCCACTGCGCGATCCCGAGCGCCACCACTACCAGGCCCGCGAAGACCTCGATGCGGATGAAGATCGACGCCGCCACGAGGGCGAGCAGGATGAGCGCAGTGGGGATGGCCGCCTTGAGGTTGCGGCCGGCCCGAGAATGGGACTCCTCGGGTGGCTTGGGTGGACGCGGAGCAAGCCGCGAGAAAATCGCGGCTTGCGGCTGATCTGAGGGCATCAGATCTCCATGAGGTCTTTCTCTTTGCCCTCGAGCAGCGCGTCCACCTGGTCGGTGAAGCGCTTGGTCAGGGCCTCGAGCTCCTTCTCTGCGCGCTCGACCTCGTCCTCTCCGGCCTCGCCGTCCTTCTTGATCTTCTCCAGGACGTCCTTGGCCTTACGACGCGCGGAGCGCACCGAAATCTTCGACTCCTCGGCCTTCGTGCGGGCGAGCTTGACGTACTCCTTGCGGCGCTCCTCGGTGAGGGCCGGCAGGTTGATGCGCAGCACCTGCCCGTCGTCGGTGGGGTTGACGCCCAGGTCGGCGTCGCGAATCGCCTTCTCGATGTCCTTCATCGCAGTGCGATCGTAGGGGGTGATGATGACCGTGCGCGCCTCGGGCACGGTCACCGAGGCGATCTGCTGCATCTGCGTGGGCGAGCCATAGTAGTCGACGATGAGGGAGGTGAACAGTTCGGGGTTCGCGCGCCCGGAGCGGATCTTGGAAAACTCGTTACGCAGGGCGCCCAGAGCCTTCTCCATCATCTCTTCGCCTTCGAGCAGTGCATCTTCAATCATGGTGTCCTCAGTTCTTTGTTACGAGTGTTCCGATATTTTCGCCGCGCAGAGCACGGGTGACGTTTCCAGGTTCCACCATGCCAAAGACGCGCATTGTCATTCCATTATCTTGACACAGCGAGAATGCGGCCGCGTCAACCACACGCAGGCCCTTGCGAAGCGCGTCGTCGTAGGTGAGGTAATCGAGCTTGACGGCCTCCGGATCCGTGCGCGGGTCCGCGCTGTAAACGCCGTCCACTCCGTTCTTGCCCACGAGTAGTTCGTCGCAACGCAGTTCGAGGGCGCGCTGGGCCGAAACGGTGTCGGTAGAGAAGTAGGGCATGCCGGCGCCGGCCCCGAAGATCACCACGCGCCCCTTCTCCAGGTGGCGGATCGCTCGCAGCGGGATGTAGGCCTCCGCGACCTGCGCCATCGTGATCGCGGTCTGCACGCGGGAGGGAACGCCTGCGCTTTCAAGAAAGTCCTGGAGAGCCACGGCGTTGATGACCGTGCCGAGCATGCCCATGTAGTCGGCACGCGCGCGGTCCATCCCCGCCTCCTGCAGTTCAGCCCCGCGGAAGAAGTTTCCGCCACCGACAACGACGCCGACCTGCACCCCGTCGTTCACCGCCGCGGCGATCTCCCCCGCCACTCGCGTCAAGACCGAGGTGTCGAGTCCGACCTCCCCTCCTCCGAAGACCTCTCCGGAAAGTTTAAGCAGGACACGGCGTCGCCTTTGCGAGTCAGACATGGATGAACCTTTCGTCGGGTGATGACCAGTTTACCGCATTCGCCCGTAGTTCGAATCCCGCCCAAACAGCCGGTCCAGTTCGCGACGCTCGCGCTTGGTGGGCCGCCCGGCGCCGGGCTCGCGCGTGGCGATCGGCACGCAGACCTTGGGCCGGGGCAGGGTCAGGTCCGTGTAGGCTTCCCGGGCCACGGGCGCGCCCACGCGCTTGAGGAGCAGCTGCTTGACCTCGAGGATCCGGTCCCAGCCCTGCACGCGGTAGCGCACGACGTCACCCACCTTCACCTTCGTGGCCGCCTTGACCGGCTCGTCGTTGACCCGCACGTGGCCGGCCCGGCACGCGGCGGTGGCCGCCGAACGGGTCTTCGTTTGCCGCACGGCCCACAGCCACTGATCGATGCGCACGCTTTCCATGACAGACAGTGTAGTCGGTGTCGCGCACCACTCCTCGCCGGTGACCCACGCAACTGACCACCCGGGACCTTCCTCACTACGATCAAAACAGAGGTGCTTAGTGCGCCATTTTTGTTTGTGAGGAATCGATGGCAGAAAACGTCAGCAGGCAACCGAACCAACCCGATTCAAACCCCCGCCACATCCGCGTTCCCGGATCAGATCGGGTCTACGACCGCAACAAACTCCTCTTCGTTCTCCTCGTCCCACTCATGATGACCCTGTTGCAGGTCTCCTCCGTCAACAACATCCTCACCTCGATCGGCCACGCCATGAGCGCCTCCGACTCCCAGCTCCAGTGGGTGCTGTCGGGCTACGCGCTCGCCGTCGGCATCATCCTGGTGCCCGCCGGCCGCCTCGGTGACATGTTCGGCCGCTCCTCGGCCTTCGTGGCAGGATTTTCGCTCTTCACCCTGTCCTCGCTGCTCGTGGGCCTGGCCACCGACGCCACGATGCTCAACTTCATGCGCGTCCTCCAGGGTGCCGGCGCGGGCATCCTCTCACCCCAGACCACGGGCCTCATCCAGCGTTACTTCGTGGGCCAAGCCCGCGCGAAGGCCTTCGCCATGTTCGGCCTGGTCGTGTCGATGTCTGTGGCCGCCGGCCCGCTCATGTCCGGCGCACTCGTGGGGATCCTGGGCGAAGCGGCCGGCTGGCGCTGGTCATTCATCATCAACTTCCCCATCGGCATCATCGGCCTCATCCTGGCCTTCCTTTGGCTCCCGTTCGGCAAGGAGCGCCGCCACGTGGGCCCGCACCGCGCCGAGGCCCGCAGCGAGTACATCGAGATGCAAGAAGAGGAGGGCCGCTTCTACGAGCGCCCGAAGATCGACCTCGACTTCCTCGGCATGGTCCTCCTTGCGCTGGCCGTGGTCGGCATCATGCTGCCCTTCATGTCCACCGGCTGGGCGTTCGCCTGGGCGCTCCTTCCCGCCGGTGTCCTCCTGCTCGCGGCCTGGGTGGCCTGGGAGTCGTACTACAAGAAGATCGGGCGCGAGCCGATGGTTAACCTCGAGCTGTTTGGCATCTCCACGTTCTCCTGGGCCACGGCGATTACCGTCTTCCAGTTCCTTGGCATGACGTCGATCTTCGTAGTCCTGGCCCTCTTCCTCCAGCGCGGGCTTGACGTCTCAGCACTCGAGGTCGGCCTGGTCACGCTACCCAACGCGTTGGTCTCCGCCTATGCGGCAGTGTGGGCCGGCAAGCGGGTCCTCCTCAAGGGCCGGGCCGTGCAGGCCATCTCGCTCGCCCTCATGGTGATCGGTGTGCTCGGCATGATGGGCGTGATCTGGGCGATCGGGAAGGGCCTGCCCTTCTGGTGGCTCATGGTCCCCGTCAGCGTGCTCGGCTTCGGCCAGGGCGCGATCGGCTCGACCAACCAGACCCTGTCCATGCTCGACGTGCCCGCCGAGCACGGCGGCACCGCCGGCGGCATCGTTCAGACCGGTCAGCGCATCGCCACCGCAATCGGCATCGCAATGATCACCGCGGTCTTCTTCCAGGGCCAGCACGCTGGTAGCGGCGACACGGCGTGGTACAACGCGATCTACATCGCCTACGCGCTGGTGACCTTCATCCTGCTCATCGCCCTCGCCCTGGCCGTCATCTTCTGGCGCAAGGGCACGGCGGAAATCAAGGCGTAGGGGCTCAGCCCTCGCGGTACTCGATCCCCATCCCGCCCTCGGGGTAAACCCAGCTCAGGGCCCCGGGGGTGGCGACTGCGAGGCACGCCCCGCACTCCAGGCACGCGGCGAACTCGGCCGAGATCGTACCGTCGGCCTCCTCGCGATACACGTGCGCCGGGCAGACCGCGATGATCCGCTTGGCCGTGCCCGTGGAACGCACAAGCTCCTGGTCGATGACGATGTGGCTCTCGCCCGTGTGGTAGACGTTCTTGGCGAGGCGCTCGTTCACGCCGCCCGGATTGAAAGACATCCCTGCCTCCTAAAGCGCTCGCAGCGCACGATAGCCGGTCTTGACCAGGTCACCCACGCGGATCCCCGAGCCCTTGAACGCGTCAAGGGCCACCTTCGCCAGGTGCCGGCGCGGACTGAGATCGTGGTGGTAGGCGCCGTAGAAGACGTCCGCCAGCAGCTCGCCCGCCGGCCCGAACATCAGCTGATCATTGCCGAGAAATTCGGGGGCGTGGCGGTAGGTGTGCATGTCCTTGCCCACGAAGCTCGCCTCGTATTCATCCACGTAGGCCTGCAGGGCCAGGCGCGAGTAATCGCCCGCCTCGATGGCCGCGTGGACCGCCTTCGCGGCGGCCAGCGCCGATCCGGCCGCCAGGTCCATGCCGCGCACGGTCAGGCCCGTGTTGAGGGTGAAGCCGGCGGCGTCGCCGATGAGGACCAGGCCATCGTGAACGATCCCCTCCTGCATCGCCTGCCCGCCCTCGGCCACGAGGTGGCAACCGTACTCGAGCAGCTCCCCGCCCTCGAGGAAGGGCGCAAGGAACGGGTGGGCCAGCAGGTGGTCATGGATGTCGGTGGAGGCCAGACCCGAGTCGGTCAGCCGCTCGAGCATGAGGACCACGCCCATCGAGACCGAGTCCCTGTTGGTGTACATGAAGCCGCCGCCCGGCACGCCCATCGTGGCATCCCCCACGATCGCGTAGGAGGCGCCTTCGTTGCCTACGAGGTTGAAGCGCTCCCGAACGGCATCCTCGCCGATCTGGATAACGGACTTGATGCCGAGTCCCAGGTTCTTCGTGGGCTGCTTCGGACGCACGCCGGCGCCCTGGGCGAGGAAGGAGTTGACGCCGTCGGCGGCGATGACCACCTTCGCCGTCATCTCCTCGCCCGCGGCCTCGATGCCGCAAAAATGCGTGTCGCCGCGCATCAGCCTATCGACCTTGACGCCGCTAATAAGGCTGACGCCGGCCTCCTCGGCCTGCTGCGCAAGCCACGGGTCGAGGTGGGCGCGCAGCACGCTGACGGCATTGACGGGCTCGGCAAGGCGCTGGTCCCAGTAGTCAATATTGACCGCCGAGGTGGCGTTCAAGAAGCTCAGCGTGTTGCGCGTGATGACGCGCTCCACGGGGGCCTCCTGGGCGAAGCCGGGGAAGATCTCCTCCATCACGCGGCTGTAGAACACGCCGCCGGAAAGGTTCTTGGCCCCCGGCTCGGTGCCGCGCTCGACCAGCAGCACCTCGCGCCCCTCGCGGGCGAGCGCCGTGGCGGCCACGGTTCCGGCCACCCCCGCGCCCACAACGATGACGTCGAAATCCTCCATGTCGGCCCCTCCCCTACGCCTTGAGCGCCTCGATCATCTTCGGTAACACCTCGTACAAGTTGCCGACGATCCCGTAGTCGGCCAGCTCGAAAATCGCGGCCGTCTCGTCATTGTTGATGACCACGATCGTCTGCGCGCCGCCGATGCCGGCCGTGTGGTGGATCTGGCCGGAGATCCCCACCGGGATGTAAAGGTCCGGGGAGACCGAGTGGCCCGAGACCCCAAGATACGAATCGCGCTCGAACCAACCGTGGCCTTCAACGAGCGGGCGGGTGCACCCGACCTCGGCGCCCAGCGCGTCCGCGAGCTCGCGTGCGAGCGCCAGGTCCTCCTCGGCCACGAATCCGCGCCCGACCCCCACGATGCGGGTGGCCGCGCCCAAGTTCACCTGCGCGCCCTCGTGGATGTCTTCACTGGCCACGCTCACCGTGTAGCCCTCGCCAGCCACGGTTTCTCCCGCAACCTCGCCCGGCACCGCCTCGCCCTCGCTGACGAGGACCACGGCCGGGCCGGCGAACTCCACGGTCTCCTCGACCATGCCGCCGAAGCGGCTGACCGTGGCGGAGGTGGTCGACAGCTCGCTCACGTTGCGCAGCAGTGGCGCGCCCTTCGCGGCGCACAGCGCACCCGCCAACGAGCGGCCTGCGGGGTTGTTCACCACGAGAATGAGGTCGCCCGCCTGCGCGTCCACCGCGGCCACGACCGCCGGGGCCAGCGCCTCGGCCGGGGCGTCGCCCGTCTCGATCCGGATCACGCGGTCCACCCCGCCCACCGGGGCATCGCCGACGACGACACTGACCTTCTCCCCCTGGGCCAGCTCAACGAGCGTAGAAATCTCAGAAACGGTGGTCACAATCCAGGTAGTCATTTACAGCACCCCGTCCTCACGCAGGGCCGCCACAAGCTCGGCGGCCGTACCAAACATCTTGCCCTGGCGCACGCGCTTGTCCGGGCGCTTGCGGCCCACCACCTCGAGCGGGGCACCCGCGCTCTCCACGTCCGCGGCCGTCAGCACCTCCACGGGCTTCTTGCCGGCCGCGAGGATGTCCTTCATCGACGGCACGGCCGGGGTGGTTGCATCCGAGGTGGTGGCGACGACGGCCGGGCCGGTCAGGCGCAGCGTGCGGCTGCCGCCCTTGATCCGCTGGGTGAGAACGAAAGCATCGCCGTCGACCTCCACCTTCGCCACGTCGAGAATCGCCGGCCAGCCAAGGTACCCCGCGATGAGCGCGGGCGTGACTCCAGCCGCCTCATCCACCGAAGAATCGGCCGTGAGCACCAGCGAGACGTCACCCACCTTGCTCACCAACTGGGCCAGGGCGGCGCCGACCTGGGTGGCAGACCAGGCCGAGACGGCGTCGTCGGCAAGTATCAGCCCGCGGTCAAAGCCGCGCGACATAGCGTTCTTGCGCGCCATCGGGGAGGCAACCTGGGCAGAGCCCACCGAAATACCCACGAGCTGCGTGCCCGCGGCATCAGCGACCCGCCGGCCCATCTCCATCGCCACCGGATCCGACTCCGACACGGCGGCCTTCGCGCGCGTCCAGTCAACCGTGCCGTCGGCAAGCACCTTGGCATCTTGCGGATTAGGCGCGTACTTGTAGGCCACAACAATACTCAACGTCGTTCTCCCCTTCATCAAACCCTCATTATCGCGCGGGTCGCGCGCAGCCGCGCCCGGGGCACGGCTTTTCATCTGCGAGCAAATACTCGACTTAAGCCAGTGTGGGGTGCGATTACCTCGCACCCCACACCAGTGAACTAGCCCTTACTCCTGGCCAACGCGCACGCGCTTAAAGCCCGTGATCGTGGCGCCGGCGGCCTTGGCAACCTCGCCCACCGAGTGCTTCGGATCGCGAGCGTAGGGCTGGTCAAGCAGGCAGACCTGCTTGAAGTAGCCCTTAAGGCGGCCTTCGACGATCTTCGGAACAGCCTGCTCCGGCTTGCCCTCGGCGATCGTCAGCTCGGTGGCGATGCGGCGCTCGTTCTCGAGCTCCTCCTCCGGCACGTCGCCCTCAGCGAGGTAGGCCGGGGACATGGCGGCCACGTGGACGGCGACGTCGTGGGCGATCTCCTTGCCCGCGGCATCGGTGGCGACGATGACGGCCACCTGGGCCGGCAGGTCAACAGCCGTCTTGTGCATGTAGGCCTCGACGTGCTCGCCAGCGAGGTACTCAACCGCACCCACGCCCAGCTTCTCGCCGATGATGCCGATCATGTTGTCCACGGCGTCCTTGACAGTGCCCTCCGGGTGAGCGGCGGCCAGGACCTCATCGGTGGTCTTGGCACCAGCCTCGACGGCGGCGGCGAGGATGCCCTCGGCGAAAGCGATGAACTTCTCGTTCTTCGCCACGAAGTCCGTCTCAGCGTTGACCTCGACGATGAGGCCGAATTGGCCCTCGTCGTTCGTGCCGATGTGGGACAGGACCAGGCCGTTCGAGGCCGTGCGGCCCTCACGCTTGGCGGCGACCTTCAGGCCCTTGAGGCGAAGGATCTCCTCAGCCTTGGCGGTATCGCCCTCAGCCTCGGTCAGCGCCTTCTTGACATCCATCATGCCAGCGCCGGTCTTCTCACGAAGAGCCTTGATATCTGCAACGGTAATTGCCATGTTGATCTTCCTTAGGCGTTGTCGGTCTCAGCCGGGGCCTCAGCGGCCGGGGCCTCGGCGGGGGCTGCTTCAGCCTCGGCCGGAGCCTCAGCCTCGTCACCCTCGAGGAGCTCGCGCTCCCACTCGGGCATGGGGTCCTCATCCTTAGCGCCACCGCCACGGGCCACCAGGCCCTCAGCGACTGCGTCGGCGATCACGCGGGTCAGGATATCGATGGAGCGGATCGCGTCGTCGTTCCCCGGGATGCCGTAGTCGACGTCGTCGGGATCACAGTTCGTGTCGAGGATCGCACAGACGGACATGTTGAGCTTGTGGGCCTCAGCGACCGCCAGGTGCTCCTTGTTCGTGTCAACGATCCAGATGGCCGAGGGAACCTTGCCCATGTCGCGGATACCGCCGAGCGTGCGCTCCAGCTTCTCCTTCTCACGACGCATCATGAGCAGTTCCTTCTTCGTGCGACCAGAGCCGGCCACGTCGTCGAAGTCAACGAGCTCCAGCTCCTTGAGGCGCTGGATACGGGCGTTAACGGTGGAGAAGTTGGTCAGCATGCCGCCCAGCCAACGCTCGTTGACGTAGGGCATACCCACGCGCTCCGCCTGCTCGCGGATCGGGCGCTGGGCCTGACGCTTGGTGCCAACGAAGAGGATGTTGCCGCCGTGGGCCACGGTCTCCTTGACGAACTCGTAGGTGCGGTTGATGTCGTCAACCGTCTTACGAAGATCAATGATGTAGATGCCGTTACGATCGTTGAGGATGAAACGCTTCATCTTGGGGTTCCAGCGACGGGTCTGGTGCCCGAAGTGGACGCCGGCTTCAAGCAGCTGGCGCATGGAAACGACTGCCATGGTCGTCCTTTCTCACAGCGCGGGTGTGCCGCGCTTGGTTTTACGGTTCTTTGCCCACCACACCCTGTGGCAGGCCCTGGTGCCCCATTCCACGCTCCATCGGACCGATGCGCGGAAGGCCTTGCGGCGAGCGAGCACGCGTAGTCTGTCTTTCGACAGCCTTCCTAGTTTATCCAGGGCCCGCACAGTTCTCCAACACTAAAACTTGGCGCGCGCGGTGGCGTTGCCTACATCGCACCCGGGCCATGCCGGGCTGACATTTGGCGTCCCCGCGGGGCACAATGAATCGGATGGTCATTTCTTGCAGGGAGGTGCGGCATGGATCCTGAGGTTCTCTTCCGTATCGTGGACGTCGCGGGCGTCATCGCCTACGGGGTCATCGGCGCATCCCTTGCCCGCAAGCTCGAATACGACATCATCGGCTACCTCACCCTCGGCATCCTGACCGCGCTCGGCGGTGGCATGATCCGCGACTCCCTGCTTGGCGTGGGCTTCCCCGTGGCGCTGACCGACCCGTGGTACCTCGCCGGCGCGATCGGCGCCTCCGCCTTTGCCTACCTCGTGCCGCTGGATGGGCCGTGGGCGCGACGCGGTCTCACCCTCGCCGACGTCCTCGCTCTTGGCTGCTGGTCCGCCACCGGCGCCGCGAAGGGCATCTCCGCCGGGCTCGCCCCGATCCCCTCGATCTTCCTCGGGGTCATCACCGCCACCGCCGGCGGCGTGATGCGCGACGCGCTCGTGCGCCAGACCCCCGCTATCTTCGGCTCCAACCCCCTCTACGCCACCATCTCCATCGCCGCCGCCGGGATCATGGTGATCTTCCAGCAGCACGACATGTACGAGGTGGGGATGGGCCTAGCGATCCTCCTGTGCCTCATCTTCGGGCTCGCCGCCCGCCGCTTTAACTGGATCCTGCCCGTGCGGCAGATGAACCTGCTAGCCGATTCGCGGCGCATCCTGCGCCGCGAGCACGTGACCAACCTGCGCAAGTTTTCCCGACGCAAGGACTCCAAGTAGCGCCAACCACGCCGTGGCGCAAGCTTGCCGGTCGCTCCGACACAACTCGTGAATCTGGTGCCGCCCTGGCGGCGGTAGCGATCGTTAGCCGGTATTTTCACGAGTTTCGTCGGCCGCCCCAATCGGGACGAGTCCCTGAATTGGGAAGAGCGTGTTTCTCCACAGATTCCCTGCCGGGTGGCCCGACCACATCGGGCACATTATCGGCGTGGGGCTTTCGGCGATTTTGAGAGCCTGGTGGCATGAAGAAGTTTCTTGTTGCACTCGCTCTCGTCTCCCTCGGCGGCGTTGCCGCCCTCACCCTACCCTCAGGCCCTGCGCCTGCTGAGCTCTCGGAGAGTGTGGCGCCCTCGGCGAACTCGGCACTCTCGGCTGACTCGGTGGGCTTGGCCGGCACGGTAGACGCGGACAGCTTGGCTGGCTCGGTGGGCTTGGCCGGCTCGGCGCCCACGGTCGAGTATGCCTGGCCCTCGGGCGCCGAGGTGCCGGTGCTCCGGCCGTTTGCGCCCGGGCCAAACAACTGGGACGCTGGGCACCGGGGCGTGGACCTGGCGATCGCCGCCGGCCAACCCGTGTATGCGGCGGCGAGCGGCCGCGTCATCTACGCAGGCAAGCTCAATGACCGCGACCTAGTGTCGATCGGGCACGCCGACGGGATCCGCACCACCTATGAGCCCCTCTCCCCTGCAGTCACACGCGGGGACACGGTCACGCGCGGCCAGCTCATCGGGCACGTGACCGGCGAACACTGCGCACCCTCCTCGTGCCTGCACTGGGGAGCCAAGCGCGCAACGAGCGACTACCTCGACCCGCTATCGCTTCTATGGGGTCCGATCATGCTCGTCGAGTAGCACGCCCACCTGCCGTGAGCGCATCAGGCGAACTTGAGGCGCGGCGGTAGATTGCGGGCGCTCCCGGGGCGGGTGCGCCCGCCGTGTACGCACCCCTTCTGTTAGGCGCGCGGGTGGGCCTGGCCGAAGGCGGCGCGCAGGCGCTCGGCGCTCACATGGGTATAGCGCTGGGTTGTGCCGAGCGAGGAGTGGCCGAGGATCTCTTGGACGTTGCGCAGGTCCGATCCGCCGTCGAGCAGGTGGGTGGCCGCCGAGTGCCGCAGGGCGTGAGGCCCGATGTGCGGCAGGTCCGCAAGGTCGGTGAGCCGGTCGAGGACCGTACGTACCATGCGCGGGTCGATCCTGCGTCCTGCCTTGCCCACGAACACCGCTGGCGTCGGCCCCTTGAGGAACTGGGGGCGTAGCGCCAGCCATTCCGACAGCGCCTCGCGGGCGGGCCTACCGAAGGGGACGATGCGCTCCTTATCTCCCTTACCCACCACCCGCAGCGTCATGTCGGGCTGGATGCTGGACACGTCGAGGCCCACGAGCTCGCTGACACGGATCCCGGAGGCGTAGAGCAGCTCGACCATCGCCCAGTCCCGCACCGTGAGCTCGCCGTCCTCCGCCGCGCGATCCGCGGCGATATCGAGCAGGCGCTTGGCCTGGGCATGACTCAGCACCTGGGGTAGCTTGTTCTCCGCCTTCGGGGAGGTGAGCCGCTGGCCCGCGTCGGAGTCGATGTGCCCGTTCTTGTACAGCCACCGGGTGAAGCTACGGATCGCCGCCGAGTGGCGGGCCATCGAGGCCCTCGAGTGGCCCTCCTGCTGGAGGGAGGCAAGCCAGGAGCGCAGGTCGGCAAGCTCCACGAAGCGCAACGCTCCCGCCACGTCGTCCGAACTGGTGCCGAGGAAGTCGAGGAAGGAGCGTGCCTCGGCGGCATAGGCGGCCACGGTGTGCTCGGACAGCCCGCGCCGCACACCCAGCTCGCGCACGTAGTCGTCCAGAATCGTCTCGATGCTCATGACTTCACCTTAGTGCGCCGGTAGCGCCCGTCGCGCTCTTCCACACGCCCGGCAAGTACCAGCCGGCCGAGCGCCGCCAGGGTCTCGGGCAGGGCCATGCCCGCTGTCGCCGCGATCGACGCCGCGCCCTTACCGCGGACGAGGGGCACGGCATCGAAGGCGCGCTGCTCGCGCATGTCGAAGCCGTCGTCCACCCCGCCGGAGAAGAAGTCGGCGGCCAGTGGCTCTTGGACCCCGATTGGCCCCATGAGCTCGCGCAGGTGGCTCACACTGCCGATCGCAGTGGCGCCGTTGCGAAGCAACTCGATGCAGCCCTGGCTCTGCACGGAATCGATTGGGCCGGGGACAGCGCCGACCGGCCGGCCGATCGCGAGCGCGTGGCGCGCGGTTGACAGAGCACCGGAGCGCACGGGCGCCTCGACCACTACGGTGGCCTGGCCCAGCGCCGCGATGATGCGGTTGCGGGCCAGGAAACGGAAGCGCTGCGGGGCGGCCCCCAGCGGGGATTCGGACACGATCGCGCCGCCCGCCTCCAGGGTCTTAGCGAAGAGCGATTCGTGGGAGCGGGGGTAGACCCGGTCCGCGCCGCCCGCGCTGACAATAAGGGTGGGACGGCCGGCGATGAGGGCACCCTGGTGGGCGGCGGCATCGATGCCGAAGGCCCCGCCGGAGACCACGGTGGCCTCCTCGGAGATCTCGAAGGCGAAGTCGCGGGCCGTGCGCAGGCCGGTGGAGGTGGCCGCGCGTGAGCCGACGATCGCCACTGCCCGCGCCTCCAGCGCCGTTGGATTACCCTTGACCCACAGTAGGAGCGGCGCGTCGGCGCCCAGGTCGTTCAGTTGGCTCGGCCACCGCGAGTCCTCCGGCCCGATCACGCTCACCCCGGTCATCTCCAGCGCCCGCATGTGGAACGGCTCTTGGTGGGCAAGCCGGTGGCGCCAGCGCTCGATCTGCGCGCGCATGCCCGGCTCGAACTCCCCGTCGCGGATAGCCTCGAGTGCCCCGGCCGGGCCGAGGTTCTCGATGAGGGTATGGGCGATGGGGTCAGCTCCCTCGGTCATGCGCGACCATTCGATGCGCGCCTGCAAATCGTTCACGAGTCCATCCTTCCGCTCAACATGAAGGCCGCCGCCACGTCGTCGTCGGTGGGCCTGCCGTGCCCGGCGAGGTCGGCAATCGACCAGGCGAGGCGCAAAATCCTGTCATACCCGCGCAGCGAGAGCAGGCCCGAGGCCAGGCCCTTGTCGATCCGGGCCAGTGTCACGCCCTGGAGCGGGGTGTTGCGCCGCAGCCAGGAGCCGGGCACGTCGGCGTTACGCTCGAGTTCGAGGCCGGCCAGGCGGAAGGCCTGCCGCTCCCGGGCCTCGGCCACGGCGCTCTTCAGCTGCGCGCTCGAGGCGCTTCCGCCCCGGCGCAGGTCTGCCTTCGACGGGCGACGCAGGGTAACGTGGATGTCGATACGGTCGCGCACCGGGCCGCCTAGCGAGGCCTCATACAGCCGGATGTCGCGCGAAGTGCACGTGCACGCCGAGCCCGGGTCGAGCCTGCGCCCGCACCTGCAGGGGTTGGCCGCCGCAATGAGCTGGAAGCGTGCCGGGAAGCGCACGCTCGCCTTCGCCCGCGCCACGTCAATCCACCCCTCCTCGAGCGGCTGGCGCAGGGACTGGATCGCTCGCGGGGCAAACTCGGGAAACTCGTCCATGAAGAGCACGCCGCGGTGCGCGGCTGTGATCGCACCCGGCCGCGGCATCCGCGATCCCCCGCCCACCAAAGCCACCGTGGTGGCCGTGTGGTGGGGCGCGGCGAAAGGCGGATGGACGGGCAGGGACGTGACCCGCTCGCCCGTGAGGGAGGCGATCGCCGCCACCTCCAGCGCGTCAGCCTGGCTGAGGTCCGGGAGGATGCCGGGCATGCGGCGGGCGAGCATCGACTTACCCACCCCGGGCGGGCCGACCATGAGCATGTGATGCCCGCCCGCGGCCGCCACCTGGAGGGCGAGGATCGCCTCCTCCTGCCCGCATACGTCAGCCACGTCCGCCATCGCCTCCGGCACGTCAAGCACCTCGGCACTGAGCTGGGTTGGGGGCGGGACGACGACACCGGGCACCCCGCACATCTCGGCCACCTGGGCCAGGTGGTGCACGCCGATGACCTCCAGCCCGTCCACGAGCATCGCCTCGTCCTGGTTGGCCTGGGGCACGATCGCCACCTGCGCGTCCTTAGCCGCGAGCAGGGCGGGCAGGACCCCGCGCACCGGCCGCACCGAGCCGTCCAGGCCGAGTTCGCCCATGACAACCGCCTCGCGCCCGAAACCGAACCCGATCGAGCCGAGGATCGCCACCGCGATCGACAGGTCAAAGCCGGTACCCGATTTCATGACGTCGGCCGGCGATAGGTTGACCGTGAGGCGCCGATTGGGCCACGTGATCCCGATGGCGTGAAAGCCGGCCCGCAGGCGTTCGCGCGCCTCATTGACCGCCGCGTCGGGAAGCCCCACGATGTGGAAGCTCGGCAACCCGTTGAGCTGGACGGCCTCCACGAGGATTGGCACCGCCTGCACGCCCACCACCGACAGGGTGTTGGCCCGCCCCACCGTTCCTGCGATCGCTTTCATGACTCCACCCCCTTGAGGTGGGTCAGCTCATGCCTATCGCCGGCCAGATCCACCGTCACCACGTCCACGCCAATCTGCGTGCCGAACGAGCGGTGGTCAAGGAGCCACTGCAACAGCAGCCCTTTGATCCGATTGACCTTGAGCGCGGTCACCGCCTCTGCGGGCGTGCCCGCCCGGTGAGTACGCCGTGTCTTGACCTCAACCGCCACGATCGCGTTACGTTGCGGGTCGAAGCCCACGATGTCGATCTCGCCCCCGCGCGTACGCCAGTTGCGGGCGAGGATCGTCCAGCCCTGTTGCGTCAGATATGTTGCCGCGAGGTTCTCGCCCCACGCGCCTAATTCATTGTTCGTCATAGGACGATTTCAGCAGGAATCGCCGGCGCCTGATTTCGCAAAAGCCCCAAATGTGGGTAAAGCTCCCGCAAGGGAAAATGTGGATAATGTTTTTTCGCGAAATAACGCTATTCGAAGTCGAGCCCGCGCGAGAGATCGGGCTTGTTCAGCTCCTCCACGTTGACGTCCTTAAAGGTTACGATCCGCGCGCCGCGGATGAACCTCGAGGGGCGGAAGATGTCCCACACCCACGCGTCCGTGAGCGTCACCTCGAAAAAGACGTCACCGGCGGCCGAGGCGCGAACCTTGACATCGACGTCGTTGGCCAAATAGAAGCGCCGCTCGGTCTCCACCACAAACTGGAACAGGCTCGCCACGTCCCGGTACTCGCGGTAGAGCGCGAGTTCGGCGTCCGCTTCGTAGTTCTCCAGTTCGCTCATCGTCCCTGCTCCAATCCAGGTAGTTTCCAGCTCGTTCGGTGGTGCTCGCTCGCGCCGAGCGCTCCCAGGCCCGCGATGTGGGCCGGCGAGGAGTATCCCTTGTTTCGCTCCCAATCGTAGCCCGGATACTGCGCGCCGAGCCGGGTCATGATCTTATCGCGCTCCACCTTCGCGAGCACGCTCGCCGCGGCCACCACCGCGCAGCGCGCGTCGCCCTTGACCTCCATGTGCACAGGATAGGGCGGAAGTTGCGGCCCGATCGGCAACTCCGACGGCGACCACCAGTCGTGCGTGCCGTCCAAGATCACCGCCGAAATCGGCAGATCCAGCTGGGCGAGCGCCTCCCCGGCGGCATACCGCAGCGCGCCGATGATCCCCCACTGGTTGACGACGTCGGCGCCCGCGTGCCCCACCGCCGCGGCTTCCACCCACTCACGGACCTGGCCCACTGCGCGGGTCCGCGCTATCGGCGTCATGAGCTTCGAATCGCGCAGTCCCGCGGGGAAGTCATCGGGAGTACCCAGGGAGACGACCGCGATGCCCACCGTGGCCGGCCCGGCGAGCGCCCCGCGCCCCACCTCGTCAACCCCCGCCACGTAGCGACCGCCGCGCTCGCTCACCTCGCGCAACAGGGCGAGCTCGACCTCGCGATCAGGGACTATCAACGCCTGCGAACACCTCTCTGGCCGAGGGGATCTTACCCATCCGGTCGAGCGGATACATGGTCAGCCACGCTCGCCCCTCGATGTTCGAGATCGGCACGAAACCAAAGCCGGTGGCTTGCTGGTGGTAGCGCGAATCCTTCGAGCGGTCGCGGTTATCGCCCATGAGCCACACGTGCCCATCAGGAACCACCACGTCGAACTCCGTGTCCGACGGCGAGGATCCGGGCTTGATGTACGTCTCCGTAATCGGCTCGCCGTTGACCGTGATGAGGCCGTCATGACAGCACTCCACGTGATCGCCGGGCAGGCCAATGATGCGCTTGACCAGATGGTCGCCCACGTTCTGTGGGACCACGCCCACGAGTTCGCCCACACTGATGAGCACCTTCTGCACCCCAGAATAGTGCGGCTTCGCCGAGTCGGACAGCCAGTTGCCCGGGTCCACGAACACGACCACGTCACCCCGGTGGAGGTCTTCCTCCGAGTCCGCCAGCTTGTTGACCAGGATCCGATCCCCCGGAATAAGCGTGTTCTCCATCGACTCAGACGGGATGGCGAAGGCCTGCGCGAAGAAGGTCTTGATGATGACCGAGATGAGGAGAGCTACCGCGATGATCGTGGCAAATTCGAGCACGGTGGATCCCAGGCGCTTCTTGGCGCCCACTTCGCCCTTCTCGCTCCGACTCGGTTCAGCACGGTGCTCGGGCGGGTACGACGGCGGCATCGCGTCCGCCTGGTCAAGTTCCTCCATCGCGCTCCTCCTACTGACCACTACACTACGTCACCGGCCGGGCACGTTCGCCGCCGAGCCGGGGTGTCTCCACGTGACTTCGCCGACAGCGTTCGGGCTGTGGATAAAAAAGAAGCACCCTCGCGGGTGCTTCCAGCTTGCGACACCCTTAGGCGTCTGCACGCATCTCGCGGATCTTCGCGGCCTTGCCGTGACGATCGCGCAGGTAGTACAGCTTGGCGCGGCGAACGCGGCCACGGCTGACCACCTCGATTGAGTCAACGTTCGGGGAGTGCAGCGGGAAGCGACGCTCCACGCCAACACCGAAGGACACCTTGCGGACCGTGAAGGTCGCACCAATGCCGTTGCCGCCCTTGCGGTCGATGACAACGCCTTGGAAGACCTGGATACGGTGACGCTGGCCTTCCACAACCTTCACGTTGACCTTGACCGTGTCACCCGCGCGGAAGTCGGGGCGCTCGGTCAGCGATGCTTCGTTAATCTTGTCGATAATGTTCATTATCTTCTCAACCACCCTGCGCGCAGGTCAGAGTGCTTTCCGGGCTTTCGCCCGTTCGTCGGAAAGAACTTGCAGCCGGATCGTGCCCCCTGCGGCAGGCCGCGAATCCCATACAAGCCCTACAATTGTGGCACACGCGCCCGGATCGCCAAAGTGACATCCTTGTTGATCTGCTCACCCACAACGAATTCGCGCGCGCCCACAACCCTGAAGCCGGCCCGCTTGTAGGCCCGGATGGCACGTTTGTTGGCGGTGTTCGTCCCTAGCCAGACGTACGGCTCGCCACCCTCGGCCCGCCGCGCCACCTCGGCCAGGGCCTCGCGCATGAGGATGTCGAACACGCCCGTGCCGCGCCACGGCGTATCGACGTAGAGCTTGGACAGGTACACGAGCTCGCCCTCACGCGGGGTGTCCTCCAGCACGACGTCGACCGGCGCCCCCGCCTCGATCGCCTCGGCCTGGTCCTGTGCGCTCGCCGGGAAGAAGGCCATCGCGTAGCCGGCGAGCTTGCCACCCACGCGGGCCACGAGCACGAGGTAGCGCGGGTCGGCGACGTAGTTCGCGAACCGCTCCGAGCTCAGGTTTTCGGCCACGAAGGCCGCGATGTCGGCGTCGGCCATGCCGGGCGGGCAGGCGTGCGGGAAGAGCCGGCCGGCAAGGGCAGCGACCTCTCCCGCCTCCGCCGGCCCAGCCTCGTTCACGACTACGCGCTGCAGGCCCTCCCCGACCACCCAGCCGAGCCGGGTCAAGGTCGCGCGATCCCTCTTGCCCAAGCCAGCCACGTCGAGCGCGGCGATCATGTCCGGGCGCCGGGCGGCCGTGCGCTCGAGGGCGCGGTCGCGCCGCCAGCGAGCCACCTTCCCGTGGTCGCCGGAGGTGAGGACCTCGGGCACGTCCAGGCCGCGGAAGGAGGTGGGCCGGGTGTAGACCGGGTACTCGAGCAGGCCGGCCACCCCGTGCGATTCCTCGCGCAGCGACTCGGGGTTGCCCACCATCCCCGGCACGAGCCGCGAGACGGCCTCGACCAACGCAATCGCGGCCACCTCTCCCCCGTTGAGTACGTAGTCGCCGAGCGAATACTCGACCACCTCCATGCCCGCCGCACGGTAATGTTCGGCCACCCGGGCGTCGATCCCCTCGTACCGTCCGCACGCGATGACGATTTGGTCAGCCTCCGCCAGCTCCCAGCACGCCTGCTGCGTGAGCATCGCGCCCGAGGGCGTCGGGATCGCAAGTACGGCACGGCCGGGGCCCACGACGTCGTCGATCGCCTTGCCCCACACGTCCGGCTTCATCACCATGCCGGCGCCCCCGCCGAACGGCGAATCGTCCACGGTGCGGTGGACGTCGGCGGTCCAGGTGCGCAAGTCGTGCGCGGCGATATCGATAAGGCCGCGGCTGCGCGCCTTGCCGACAAGCGACAGGTCGAGCACGGAGAAGAACTCGGGGAAGACCGAGATGATGTCAAAGCGCACGCCTACCGCCCCTCGGTCTCCTCGGAGATCACGAGCTCGTCGGGCGAGAAGAGCCCGGGAGGGGCGTCGATGATCACGCAGTTATCCTCGAGGTCCACCTCGGTGACGATCTCCTTGACGAAGGGCACCCGGGTGATGATCCCGTCCGGCTCGCGCACCACCAGCAGGTCCTGAGCGGGCATCGGCTCGAGCCCGACCACGATGCCGAGCTCGTAGCCCTCCGGGTCGAGCACCTCCAGGCCCTTGAGCTCGTGCGGGAACCAGGCATCTTCTTCCGCCTCGTCCTCATCCGACTCGATGACCAGCTTCACCCCGCGCAGCGACTCGGCGCCCGTGCGGTCGGCGTACTCGGCGAAGCGCACGTACTGGGTGCCCTTGTATTCGCGCCGCGCGGTGATCGTCACCGGGCCCATGTCGGCCGGGTCGGTCTCCAGCGTGGTGCCCACGGCGAGCCGCCGCTCCGGATCGTCCGTGCGCACGTCCAACTTCACGTCACCCTTGAGGCCGTTCGCGGCACCAATGATCGCCACCGTCAACTGCATGACTCCCCCTTTTTCTCTTCCTTCAATCTTGCCTGGATAGCAAAGGACCCGCCACACCTGGCGGGTCCTTCACGGAAGTTATCACAGATCGGTTTCGATCACGTCAACGCGTACCGGGCCCTGCGTTGCAAGCGCGCCGATCACGGAGCGCAACGCCTTGGCCGTGCGGCCGTTGCGGCCGATCACACGCCCGAGGTCCTCGGGATTGACTCGGACTTCGAGGAGCTCACCGCGGCGGTTGTTGCGCGAGGTGACCTCGACGTCGTCCGGATTGTCCACGATTCCGCGAACGAGGTGTTCCAAGGCGTCAGCAAGCATTACGCTTCCTCAGCCTCTGCCGGAGCCACGTCAGCCTCGGCCTCAGCCTGTGCAGCCTCCGCTGCGGCGGCCGCCTCGGCCTCCTCGCGAGCCTTCGCCTTGTCGGCGCGGCGCTTCTCGGCCTCGGCCTGGACGGCCTTGGTGGCCTCCTCGCGCTGCGCGGCGATGTCCACAACCTCGGCGGTCTTCAGGGTGGAGCCACCCTCGAGACCCTTGGCTGCCTGCCAATCACCCGTGATCTTCAGCTGAGCCAGCACCGGCTCCGACGGCTGGGCGCCGACCGAGATCCAGTAACGAGCACGCTCCGAGTTGATGTCGATCACCGACGGCTCGGTGTTCGGGTTGTAGTAACCGATCTCCTCAATGACGCGGCCGTCACGCTTCTTGCGAGAATCGACGACGACGACGCGGTAGTGGGCCTCACGGATCTTGCCCATACGCTTCAAACGAATCTTGACTGCCACTTTAGCGGTCACTCCTAGTTCATGTTTGGTGGGTTCCAACCGGAAACGTGGGAAATCATGCGTCTGGTTTTTACCCGGACTGAGACGCCGCCAGGGTGAGAGGGACCCGGTGATGCCTGAGTACAACGAACCATGATGCCAGACTTTGCCCACTTTTTGCACTCCCTGCTCGCTTTCCGCTCGGTGGTAGTGGTCACGTGCCGGGTTTTCAGGAGCCCTAAACACGGCGTTTCATTGTAGCGAAGTGTGCGAAAGGTCCCTCAACTGTTAGTTCCCATCGCCGCTGGCAGGAACGACAATGGAGTCATGACCCAAGACACCCGCCACAGGGAGAACCTCGCGCCGTACGCGTGGCTCTCGATCGGCGTCGCTATCGTGACCATCGCGCTCAAAGCGGGAGCCTACCTCGCCACCGGCTCTGTCTCCCTCCTGTCGGACGCGATGGAGTCAGTGGTCAACCTTGTCGCGGCGGTCATCGCCCTCATTTCGCTCATGCTGGCCGCCAAGCCCGCCAGCTCGCGCTACACCTTCGGGCGCTCGAAGGCCGAGTACTTCTCCACCGCCATCGAGGGCGCCATGATCTTCGGCGCGGCCGCGCTCATTATCTTCGCCGCGATCATGCGCCTCGCTCACTCCAAGCCCGTGGAGAGCCTCGGGATTGGCCTGGTCATCTCCGCCATCGCCGCCCTCATCAACGGCGCCGCCGGCATGTACCTCATTCGCGTGGGCCGTAAGAAGCGCTCGATCACGCTCGAGGCCGATGGGCGCCACCTGCTCACCGACCTCATCACCTCCGCCGGCGTCATCGTCGGCCTTCTCCTCGTCCTGGCAACCGGCTGGTCCATCCTCGATCCCCTCATCGCGATCGCCGTCGCCATCAACATCGTGTGGACGGGCCTCTCGCTCCTGCGCACCTCGCTCTCCGGCCTCATGGACGTCACACTTCCCGACGACGAAAACGCGGCCATCGTCGAGGTCCTGCGAAGCTTCAGCCAGCCGGGCTCGATCAGCTTCCACGGTCTGCAGACCCGCCAGTCCGGCCGCGAGCGCTTCATCAACGTCGACCTCCAGGTGCCGGGGCTGTGGACGGTCAAGCAGGGCCACGACCTCGCGATGGAGGTCGAGCGCGCGATCCAGGCCCGGCTCGACAACACCGACATCGTCATCCACGTCGAACCGATCGAGGACGAGGCCTCGTATGAGGATATCCCCGAGGGCTTCATCCCGCTCGGCGACGAGTACTGGTCCTAGCCCGCCGACCTGACGGGCCGGCGCGGCCTAGATGACGCGCACCCCTGAGGCGAACACGGCCAGCGGCTCGCGTAGCGTCTCGATGTTGACTTCCGGGTCTTCCCGGTACACGACGACGTCGGCCGGCTCCCCTTCCGCCCACACGTCGAAGCCGATCTTGGCTCGCCCATCAAAGGTGGCGGCCGCCATGACGAGGTCGGCCGGCATCCCGTCCTCGACCGCGTCGATGAGTTCGTCAACCAGGTTGACCTCCGCCACGTTCTCCGCCGTGTCGGAGCCCATGAGGAAGTGCGTGTCTGTCTCGACCATGAGGGCCAGGTGCTCGCGGCGCCTCGCGTCCATCCCCAGCATGCGTTCCACGTAGGTGGGGAACTTCGCGCCTTTGGCCGCGAACTCGGGGAAGCGGCGGATCTGGTGAACCGTGGGGGTGATGAGGATCCCCCGCGCGGCGGCCTCCAGCAGGTGGTCACGGGTCATACCCGTGCCGTGCTCGATCCCGTCCACGCCCGCCTCCAGCAGGTCATCCACCGTCTCGGTGGCGAAGGTGTGGGCGGTGACCTTGCCCCCGGCGTCGTGAACGGCGGCCACAGCGTCGATCAGCGCCCTGCACGGCCACAGCGGCGTGGTGTCGCCGACCTCGCGGTCGATCCAGTCGCCTACGATCTTGATCCAACCATCCCCGCGCTCGAACTGGCGCACGGCCTCGGCGGGGAGGCCTGCGGGTTCGACGTCGACAGCGAGGTGGCGTTCGTAACGCTTGAAGCGCGCAATGTGCTGGCCCGAATGCATGACGCGGGCCAGCCCCGGCTCCCACGCGACCTTCGCATCGTGCTGGCCCCCGGCGTCGCGAACAGTGGTGATCCCGTGCCGGGCCAGCACCTGCAGGCGACGGCGCATCTCAGCCACCGGGAGCGGCTCGGGCGTGCGGCGCATGCCGGGGTGGGTGTGGACGTCGAGGAGGCCAGGGTAAGCGAAGCCCGCAATCTCCTCTCCCCCACCGGAGCGCGGGGGCGAAAAGGCGAGGCGGCCGCCGTCGATCCAGGCTTGGCTCGCGTCGGTCCCACGGAGGGTACCGTGAAGATGAACGGTCATGATTCCTCCCCGCCTACTTGAGGAAGCGCGCCAGCTCCTCCATGTCGACCTCGGGCTTGGCCTGCGGGCCGCCGAACGCGCTGCCCTTCTTCGCCTCGGCCTCACGCTGGGCGGCGAGTTCCTGCTGGCGGCGCTTGGCCGGGTTGCCCGAGCGGCCCTTCTTCGAACCGGAGGTGTTGCGCTTCTTCTTGTTCTGCCGCTTCGTGTAGCCACCGCCCATGCCCGGCATGTTCGGCATGCCCGGGATGTTCGGCATCCCGCCGCGCGACATGCTGGTCATGACCTTCTTCGCCTGCTCGAAGCGGTCCACGAGCTGGTTGACTTCCGTGACCGTGGTGCCCGAGCCGTTGGCGATGCGCAGGCGACGCGAGCCGTTGAGGATGCGGGTGTCGGCGCGCTCGGCCGGGGTCATCGACTTGATGATCGCCTCCTGGCGGTCGATCTCCCGCTCGTCGAACTCCTCGAGCGCCTCGCGGTACTGGCCCATGCCGGGCAACATGCCCATGAGCTTCTTCATCGAGCCCATCTTGCGGATCTGGTTGAGCTGCTCGAGGAAGTCGTCAAGCGTGAAGTCGCCGCCGGCCATCTTCGAGGCCAGGTCCTCGGCCTGCTGCTCGCTCCACGTGCGCTCGGCCTGTTCGATGAGGGTGAGCAGGTCACCCATGTCAAGGATACGGGAGGCCATACGGTCCGGGTGGAAGCGTTCGAAGGCGTCCAGCTTCTCGCCCGTGGAGGCGAACAGGACCGGCTGGCCGGTCACCCCGCGCACGGACAGCGCGGCGCCGCCGCGGGCGTCGCCGTCGAGCTTGGAAAGGACCACACCGGTGAAGCCCACCCCGTCACGGAAGGCGAGGGAGGTATTGACCGCGTCCTGGCCGACCATCGCGTCCAGCACGAACAGGATCTCATCAGGGTTGACGGCATCACGGATGTCGCGCGCCTGGGCCATCATCTCTTCGTCCACACCGAGGCGGCCGGCCGTGTCGACCACCACCACGTCGAACGTATTTTCCTTCGCGTAACGAACCGAGTTGCGGGCCACCTCGACCGGGTCGCCGATGCCGTTGCCCGGCTCGGGGGCGAAGACGTGGACACCGGCCTGCTCGCCGACCACCTGGAGCTGGTTGACGGCGTTGGGGCGCTGCAGGTCCGAGGCCACGAGGAGCGGGCGGTGGCCGTTCTCGCGCAGCCAGCGGCCGAGCTTGCCGGCCAGGGTGGTCTTGCCCGCACCCTGGAGGCCGGCGAGCATGATGACCGTGGGCGGCTTGGGGGCCCAGTTCAGCTCGCGGGTTTGACCGCCGAGCACCTCGATGAGCTCCTCGTTGACGATCTTGACCACCTGCTGGGCGGGGTTGAGCGCCTGGCTCGCCACCGCACCCACCGCCTTCTCACGGACCGCGGCGGTGAACTGCCGCACGACGGGCAGGGCCACGTCCGCATCCAGCAGCGCGCGGCGAATGTCGCCGATGACCGCTTCGACGTCCTTCTCCGACAGGCGCCCTGCCTTGCGCAGGTTGCGAAGCGAACCGGTGATCCGATCAGAAAGCGAATTAAACATGCAGACCTCAAACGAAGTAATAGAACGAGCAAAAGTCTACCCCAAGCGCGCCGCCGGCCAGGTGGCGCGCTTGGGGCAGGAGATTAGGCGAGGAGGGAATCGACGAAATCCTCCGGGTTGAAGGGTGCCAGATCGTCGGCGCCCTCCCCCAGACCGACGAACTTCACCGGCACGCCAAGCTCGCGCTGGACCGAGACCACGATCCCACCCTTGGCTGTGCCGTCCAGCTTGGTGAGCACGATGCCGGTGATCCCGGCGACCTCCGCGAACACCTTCGCCTGTGTCATGCCGTTCTGGCCCGTTGTCGCGTCCAGCACCAACAGCACCTCGCGTAGCGGGGCGCCCTTTTCCATGACGCGTCGGATCTTGCCCAGCTCGTCCATGAGGCCCGCCTTGTTCTGCAGGCGGCCGGCGGTGTCGACGATCACGACGTCGGCCCCGGACTCGCGCCCGACCTTGACGGCCTCGAAGGCCACCGACGCCGGGTCTGCACCCTCACGGTCGGATCGCACGACGTCGACGCCAACGCGCTCACCCCACGTGGCAAGCTGGTCGGCGGCAGCCGCGCGGAACGTGTCAGCAGCGCCGAGCACCACGCTCTTGCCGTCGGCCACGAGGAGGCGGGCCAGCTTGCCGGTGGTGGTCGTCTTGCCCGTGCCGTTGACCCCGACCATGAGGATCGAAGCCGGGTGGCGGGCGTCGTCGGCGACGACGGGCTCAAGGTTAAGGGAACGGTCCATGTCCGGGCCGACGAGCGCGAGCAACTCCTCGCGCAGGATCACGCGCACCTCCTCCACGTCGGTGGTACCGCGCACCTTGGTCTGCGTGCGCAGGGTGTCCATGAGCTCGGTGGTGGCGTCCAGGCCGAGGTCGGCCATGAGGAGCGTGTCCTCGAACTCCTCCCAGCCCGCCTCGGACAGGTCGCCGCGCGACAGGATCGACAGGAGCGCGCGCCCGAGCGCGCCCGAGGCGGCAAGGCGCCCGCGCAGGCGCTCCATGCGCGAGCCCACCGATTCAGGAACCTCGACGGCCGGGACCTCGACCTCGGGGACCGCGGGCTCCGCAGGGACCTCGGGCTCGGCCGGCCCAGGTTCGGCCGGAACCTGCGGCGCTACCGGCGCCTCGACGTCGGGCTCAGCCTCGGCCGGCGCCTGCTGCTCGAGCTCGGGGCGCTGCTCCCAGGGCAGCTCCTTCGACGAAGACCTGCGCTGGCGCACAACCAGCGCCGTGCCAAGGGCGAGAATAGCAAGAATGCCAAGGATAAGAATGATGATCTGTTGAGTATCCACGGCTCTAGTCTCGCCTACATCGGGCGATATTCCAAAGAGTGACTCGCTCGGCGGACCGCGCCACCAGGCCCATTGAAAAACCTTGGACGGTTCCGGCGCGATGTCCCCATATAAAGAAGATCTCGCCGAAACCGTCCAAAATACTTTACTCGCCGCGCGGCATGAGGTCGATCGCGGCGCCGGTGAAGATCCGAACCCCGGCCGGTAACACCTTTTCCTCCACGCAGAACTTACGGTTATGCGCGCCGGCGGGCGAAGCGGTGAGCATGCGGATGAAGGTGGCCTTGCCGCCGTTGGCCTGGACCCGATCCATCATGAAGGCGTAGTCCTCCGATCCGGAGGCCTCCATCCAGTTCGGCTGGTGCGCCTTCAGGCCCAGCTCCGCTGCGACGGCGTCGATGCGCTCCATGAGCTCGCGGTCGGAATCGAGCGAGATCGACTCCCCCATCCGCACGATCTCATACTCGAGCTCGTACATCGCGGCCGCCGCCTTGATCACCGCCCTGGCCCGCTTTTCCATGTACTCGTTGGTCTCGGTGGTATCGCCCCGCACCTCAATCTCCAGGTGCGCCTTGTCGGCGATGATGTTGCGCCCACCGTCGATGATCACCTTGCCCACGTTGACCCGGCTGGGCCCGTGCGAGTGGCGGGAGATCGCGTACAGGTTGAGGATCGCGGTAGCCACGGCCGGCACCACGTTGCGCCCCTCCTCGGGCGCGCCCGAGGCGTGAGCCGAGCGGCCGAAGAAGTTCACGTCCATCTTCGTGGTCGCGAGCGCGCCGCCCGCTCCGGAGCAGATGTCCCCGTCCTGGGACTTCTCATCCACGTGCTGGGCGAGCATGAAGTCGACGTCGTCAAGGTGGCCCTTGGCCACGATCGACTTCGCCCCTCGCACGCCCTCCTCCGCGGGCTGGAAGATGATCTTTAGCGTGCCGGACCACGAATCCTTCATCTCGGCCAGTAGCTTGGCGGTGCCCAGACCGATGGTGATGTGGGCGTCGTGGCCGCAGGCATGCATAGTGCCCTCATGCTCGGAGCGGAAGCCCTTGGCGGCCGGCTCGAAATCGTCGTCGTCGGCCTCGTGGATGGGCAGGGCGTCGATGTCGAAACGCATGCCGACCGTGGGCCCCTCCCCGTTGCGCATGATCGCCACCGCGCCCGTGAACTGGTCCTTGATCCTCTCCAGCCACGCGGGGGCGGCGCCCTCGTCGAGCGCGCGCTGGAAGGCCGCGGCGTCGGCGTCGGGACCGGGCAGGCCCATGCGCTCGTCGGCCTCGCACACGTCGGGGCCGTAGAGCACCTCGTAGCCCCAATCGGTGAGGCGCTCCAGGATGATCACGGTGGTGCGGTACTCCTGGAAGCCAAGCTCGGGGTAGCGGTGGAAGTCACGGCGCCACTCCACAAGCTCGTCGGTCATCTGGGCGGCGGCGTCGTTGATGCGACGCGCAATATCGTCGGTGATAGCGGTCATGATGTCCTTATTTCCGTTATGCCCGATGTTATCGGAGCCTCCTTCGGGCGTGATCACCGACGACGACGCACGGCGCCCGGGATCCGACGCGCACCGCGATACAGCGCCCTGCCGAGCCGAGCAGAGCCTCGCGCACCCTGCTTGGCCACCTGTGCCACCGTGCCAGCACCCGCCGAGCACGCCGCCCACACCTTCTGCGCGCGCGTGGACTGGGCCGGCGCCTTGTGGGAAGCGCGCTCCGAGTAGTCCTGCTTGACGTCCCCGGCAGCCTCGAGCGCCTTGATGACGGCAAGCTCGGTGGCGTCAAGGACTTTACGCGGGGCCGAGGAGCCGACCGCGCGGGAGAACTTTTCCTCAATGCCGTCCGGGGAGTAGTAGGGATCGCGCTGATCGCCGCCGAAGGTGGCAAACATATCCGACAGGTGTGTGTCCTTCATGTGAACCACGAACCTGTCCCCGTCCAACTCATTCGAGCGCCACGCCCTGACCGATTCCTCGACCCATTCGCGCCCTTCGGCGGTCTTGCGTCCGCGCGCTAAATAGTAGGCGCCGCCGCCGACGGTCCCCACAACAGCTGCACTCATCAGAATGGTCATCACCCTTTAGTTCTAGACCAGCCCCACCCAAATAGCACGCTTCGCCGTGGGCGTTTCCATCACAATTGGGTCACGGTCCCTGCTGGCAGCCGGGACCAGGGTCCGTACCTGCCCGCCGCCCGTGCGTCGTTAGCTTCCGGCGAGGTCCTTGACCCGCTGGGAGATGACGCTGGTAACGCCGTCTTCGCGCATGGCCACACCGTAAAGAGCGTCGGCGATCTCCATGGTGCGCTTTTGGTGGGTGATGATGAGCAGCTGCGAGTTGTCCTGCAGCTCCTCGAACAGCCCAAGGAGGCGGGAGAGATTCGTGTCGTCGAGCGCGGCCTCCACCTCGTCCATGACGTAGAACGGCGAGGGACGCGCCTTGAAGATCGCGATGAGGAACGCCACGGCCGTCAGCGAGCGCTCCCCACCCGACAGGAGCGAGAGCCGCTTGACCCGCTTGCCCGGCGGGCGGGCCTCGATGTCGACGCCGGTAGCAAGCACATCGTCGGGGTCGGTGAGCACCAGCTGTCCCTTCCCGCCCGGGAAGAGGCTGGCGAAGGTCGTCTCGAATTCGCGGGCCACGTCCGAAAGTGCGCTGGTCATCACCTCGTTCACGCGCTGGTCGATGTCGCGCACGATCCCCAGCAGGTCCGCCCGCGACTGGCGCAGGTCCTCAAGCTGCTCAGTGAGGTAGCGCTGGCGTTCCTCGAGCGCGGCGTGCTCTTCGAGGGCGAGGGGGTTGATCTTGCCCAGGCGTGCCAGGTCGCGTTCGGCCTTGATCAGGCGTTTTTCCTGTTCCTCGCGCACGAACGGCTGCTCCGGCTTCGGCTTCTCGCCCTCCGCCTGCGGCAAGGTGATCATGAGGTGGGGGCCGAACTCGGCCACGAGCGTGTCAGCTGACATGCCCAGGTCATCGATCGCCTTCGCCGCGAGCTGCTCGTACTTGAGGCGCTGTTCGGCGAGCGCGAGTTCGTGGCGGTGGCCCAGGTCGTCGAGTTCGCGCTGTTCCTGGCGCAGCCGCTCGAGGCTAGTGCGTGCCGCGGAGAGTTCGCCCTCGCGTGTGGCGCGCATGCCCTCGGCCTCCTCGCGCTCAGCGCTGAGGGCCGCAAGGTATTCTTGCGCGACGACGAGCGCGGCCGTGGCGTCCTTCGCCACCTGTTCCGCCACCCCGGCCGCCTCCTGGCGCCGGGCTGCCGCGCGCTCCTCCTGGGCGATGCGGGCCTCGACCGAGCGGGCCTGCGCCTGGAGCGCCTCCGACTTGCCGGCGATCGCGCGCAGGCGCTCCTCACGGGTGCGGAGCCTCAGCCGGGCCTCCGTCTCGTCCGAACGCGCCGCCACGGTGAGCTTGTGTGCCGCGTCCCGCTCGGCTGACAGCTCGGCCGCGTGCTTGGCCAGGTCCTCCGGGGCGTCCTCGAGCTGGCCCTGCTGCTCACGCAGGTCGGCAAGTTCGTCGATGTGCCGTTCAAGATCGTGGTCAATCCGGCGCACACGTTCCTCGTTACGCTCGATCTCCTGGTGAGCAGCCGACAGCGATTGGCGCAGCACGCCGAGCTGGGCGCTGACAGCCGCCAGGTGCGAATCGCGGACGCCGAGCTGGGCGGCGATCTGGTCAAAGTCCTCATCGGCGACCGCGGCGGCTGCGTGGGCGCGGGCCAGCTCCTCCTCGGCCCGCGCGAGGGCCTCGGTGGCGGCGGTGGTCTGGGCCCGGGCGTCGTCGTAAGCAGCCTGGCGGGCGAGGATCGCGGCCGCCTGCACCTGCCCGCCCCAGGCGTGGGTGCCGGACAGGACGTCGCCAGCCATGGTCGCCACCGCCGGCGCGCCGGCGTCGAGGAGCTGTTTGGCGGCGGCGAGGTCGACCGCGAGCACCGTGCCGGTCACTAGCGCGCGCAGAGCCACGGCCGAGCCGCCCTCTCCCTCCACGACGTCGGAGGCCAGCCGCGCCTGGTCGGCGGCAAGATTAGTCTGTGCGAGCGCCGCGCGGGCGGCGTCGTCGCGATCGGATCGCGCACCGGACTCGATGAGGAGCTCGAGGTGGCCGGCGTCGGCCTCGCGGGCGGCCCGCAGGGCGTCGACGGCGGCGTCGACGTCGCGCACGATCGCCCCCGTTGCAACGCCCGACAGCGCGGCCTCGGCGGCGGCCTCCCAGCCTCCGGCGATCTTCACCGCATCCCGCACCAGGCCCACCACGCCCGTGCGGTGCTCGTCCAAGAGCCAGGCGGTGGCGTCCTCGGGGGCGAGCGAGAGTTCGAGGGTGTCGGCCTTCGTGCGCCACTCCACCACCGAGGACTGCGCGGCGGCCACGGCCTGACGGGCCTCCTCGACCGCATCATGCGCACCCTGGCGCACGCGCGCCGCCTCTTCGTGGGCGATAGAGAGCGTGTCGTCGCCGTCGGTGTGAGCCACCGCCTGCTCCTCAAGCTCGATGACCTGCTGCTCGGCGGCATCCGCGCGCTTGCCGGCCTCCGCCATCGCGGCGGCCACGCGCTCCTTTTCAGCGGCAAGCGACTCGATGCGCGAACTCGCCGTGGCAATCTTGCCATTCAACCGGGCTGCCAGCTCGCGGCGATCGGCCACAGAGCGGTTGACGGTGGCAAGCTCCTGGTCCAGCTCACGCTCGCGCAATTCGGCGCCCTCCCGCCGAGAGATTACCTCACGCAGCGCGTCCTCGGCAGCGCGGACCTCCTTACCCAGGCTCTCCTCCTCGACCCGGGCCTCCTCCGCCCGCTGCCAGATACGCTCCGGGGCCTCCCCGCGATGCGCCGACGGGCCGGTCTGAAGCAGGGAACGCTCGCGCTCGGTGGCAAGGTTCGCCAGCCCGCGGAAGCGCTCCACGAGCGAGCCGAGCCGCTGCCAGTTCTCCGTCAGCGCCGCGATCTGCGGGCTGGCCGCATCCGCCGCCGCCTGGAGCTCGGACACCTCGTTCGCCGCTCTCGCCACGCGCGCGGCCAACTCGGCCGCGGATTCCTGGAGCTTCTTCTCATTCACCGACTGAGCCTGCAGGCGCGCCTGGGCCTGGGCGACGTCGTCGGCAAGAATGCGAGCCCGCGCGTCGAACGCCTCAGCCTGGATGACCTGGGCGCGCCGGGCCGTGGCCGCCTGGCGGGCGAGCGGGCCGAGCTGGCGGCGCAACTCCCCGGCAAGGTCCTCAATGCGCGTGAGATTGCCCTGCATCGACTCTAGCTTCCGCAGCGCCTTTTCCTTCCGGCGCCGATGCTTGAGCACGCCGGCGGCCTCCTCGATGAAACCGCGGCGGTCCTCAGGCGTGGCCGTCAGCACCTCGTCAAGCTTGCCCTGCCCGATGATGACGTGCATCTCCTTGCCCATGCCCGTGTCCGACAGCAGCTCCTGGATATCGAGCAAGCGGCAGGCCGTGCCGTTGATCGCATACTCCGAACCACCCGTGCGGAACAGGGTGCGCGAGATCGTGACCTCGGAAAACTCAATGGGCAACGCGCCGTCGGTGTTGTCGATCGTGAGCGTGACCTCGGCGCGGCCCAGCGCGGGGCGCTTCGCGGTTCCAGCGAAGATCACGTCGGCCATGTTCCCGCCGCGCAGATTCTTCGCACCCTGCTCGCCCATCACCCACGCGAGCGCATCCACCACATTCGACTTACCCGACCCATTCGGGCCCACCACACAGTTAATACCCGGCTCGAAGCTCATGGTGGTGGTCGTGGCGAAAGACTTAAAGCCACGCAAGGTCAAGGTTTTCAGGTGCACGCGCCCAGTTTATCGTGGACGAGCAAATTTTCAGCTATCCGCGCTCCACGTGATCCCGCCGTCGATGGATACGGCGCGCTCGCGGCTCCCATCCGTGCGCATGAACGTCACCTCGATCCGGCCCGCGGCTACCTCGACGTCCTCTACCGCGCCCGTCGATGGCAACTCCGCAACATAGACCCACTCCTGACCCATACGCTCGACGAAGACGTTGCGGTTAGCGGGGCCGGCCTTGTCCACGACGACGACCGCGTGCTCGGGGTCGACATCGAAGGCCTCCACCTCCCCCACGTCCCACCTGGCCGCCACGGTCGGCAGGGACCAAGGCTCAGGCGACGGTGAGGCGGTGGCCTCCGGGGTGGCCTCGACCTCCGGCACGGTGACAAGCTCGGATTCGGGGATTGGCCGGCGGCGCATGGTGAAAGGCGAGAGGGACTCGTACTCGCCGACGTCGCTCTGCCAGCCCTCCCGGCAGTCCGCCGGGTCGAAACACCAGATGTCGAGGTAAGCGAAGGTGAGCATCGAAGGTGCGATGCCCAGCCATGTGATCCCCGCAAGGGGCAGGGCGAACACCCAGGCTAACATCGCCAGCCCGATCCCCCACGTCCGCCACCTCCAGGCGGCCAGCGCGCCCAGGCACGCGAGCAGCGGGGCCGCCCCGATGACCACGACGATCTTCAGCGGATCCGTGATCCACCAGCCGAGGCGGACGGAGTCCCATTCGCGGCCCGGCAGGGTGATGGCGAGCCACAGAGCGGTGGCGCAGGAAACCCACACCGCCAGCGCAATGAGCGTCACGTGGGTGAACACATGCCATCCGCGCGGCTCGGGTTCACCCTCAGCCGGGATATGGTCAGCCGTATCCACCGTCAACAACCCTCCAGGGGCCGCCATCATTACGCACAAGGATCTCCTTGTAATCCGTATACGTATCGTCGCCGTTCAGCCCCATCTCGGGAGCCTTGTCATTCGTGATGAAGTCGACTGTGAGCACGATGGCCTCATCTCCGTCGTACTGGCTCGCCCAATAATCGGAGTCGAGCTCGCCCGTGTACGTCACCGACCCGAAATCCTCCAGCACCTCTGACAACGCCGTCCAGTGATCAACGACGACGTCCGCCGCCTCGCGCACCTCGTCCTCCGAGTAAGTGGCCGAGGGCGCAAGGTTATACGTGACCTCACTCATCGGGTCGCTGGAGCACCCGCCCAGGAGGGCGAGTCCAGCGACCAAAGCGAACGCGCTACGAGACCTAGTCGAACCAGACGGAGATCTCATGGGCGGCCGACTCCGCACCGTCAGAGGAATGGATGAGGTTGCGGATCTCGCCGTCGCCCCAATCACGCCCGAGGTCGCCACGGATCGTGCCGGGCGCGGCCGCAGTCGGCTCGGTGGCACCGGACAGGGAGCGGACGCCCTCGATCACACGATCGCCCTCAATGACGGCCGCGACGATGGGGCCGGACTTCATGTAGGCGGTCATGCCCGCGTAGAAAGACTTTTCCGTGTGCTCGTGGTAGTGGCGGGCCAGCAGATCATCAGTGGCGGTGAGCATGCGCATCCGCACGATGCGGTAGCCCTTCGCTTCGATACGGCGCAGGATCTCGCCAGTGAGACCACGCTCCACGCCGTCAGGCTTGACAAGGATCAGTGTTTGTTCAGTCATGCTCCTATGATAGTCGCGCCCTCACCATTGCGTGCGAAAAACGGGGCTAGGACAGCAAAAGTGCGCGGCACAGGGCATCGTGCGCCCGGCGTAAACTCTCGGAATTCTTCATCGCATTGTCGATGTCCCACACCTGAGAGAACTCACCATATACCGACTCGAATTCCGGGCCAGGCCGATGGCCGTCTCTCACCAGGCGCTGTTTCATCGTCTTCGTTCCGAAACGAGCGACGGCCCTTAAAAGCTCCTTCTTGGGGCGCTCACTTCGCTGCGCATTGCGCACCTCATTAGTCGGCACTCTAAAGAAAGAAGCGGCGCCCTCATGGTCGGCCAGCATCCACTCCTCGATCATGGGGTCGGCGATTCTGAGGAGAAAGCTGCTTGGGCAGGAACCACCGAGCAAAGCCTGCCGAAGATCAACCGGGCACTTTCCGTCCGAGTCACGTACGACCAACCAAACGCCCCCGTCTGGTACCGACGCCGCTTCACAGTACGCACTGATCTTCTTGTCAAGATTTGCAACGCCATTTTGAATGAAATCGCCACACACCTCCGCTCCCACATACTCCACAAGACGCGCAAGGAAGGCAAGGTCACTCCTCCCCTCACACACAAGGTAGACACGCGCGGCCATCACTGCATCGCTTGGACAAGACCGGTACCGATGCGAGGGTTGATGAGATTGGAGATGGCCTCGGACTTCAGCACTCCGGTATCGACGAAATCTGACTCCGGCGAACACTCCGATAGCAGACTAGCCTGCGTGTTCTCGTCTCCGCGCGTAAGTACCAAGATCTCCTCGCTGGCAACGCCCTCATCGTCGAGCAGGTCGGGCGAGTGAGAGGTCATGACCACCTGCATGTCCTTGCCACGCTGGACGGAGGCGATCATCGACGGGAGTTGCTGAATGATCTCACGGTTAAGCGAGATCTCGGGCTCCTCCAGCAGCAAGATCCCCTCGGATCGAGGCTGGGAAAGCACTGCCCAGAGTAGTGCGATGAGCCGCAACGTGCCGTCGGAAAACTCAGTTTCGAGCTGGTTCGCCGGATTCTTTCGCCAGTTCTTGAAGGCCGCGACCAGGTGTGGGTGCCCGGCCTTGTCGATCTCCAGCTTCAGCGATTCAAAGTTCGGCACCGCCGTCTGAAGCGCCGCTTGGATGCGCTTCAGGCGAGCCAGCCGAGTGCGCTCCTGCGTGGCGTTGATCTCCGCAATGAGCCCGTTCCCCACGGCGTCACTCGATGTCCGGGTGGGACTGGAGTGACGAATGCTCTGCGGGGAGGGATGCGAGTAGCGAATCCCTTCGAAGAACCTCGCCACGTCCCGGAACTTCGTGTTGCTCGCGATCTGCTCCAGGTGGGTCTGAGTGAGCAGGACCGGATCGGCGTTGTCGGCCGCGTTGGGGCGCGAAAGGATAGTCTCGCCCGCTCGCGTCACCACTTCCTTCGCAACGGTCGGCCGGCGCAGGCCCGAGGATTCCCGGCTGATCGCAAGATTGTAGGTCCATTCCTCGCCGCCGTCATCCATGACCACGAGGATTTCAACGTGCCCGTTATTGAAGTTGCGCGCGTTGAGATTGCGGATCGTACTCAAACCGCCACGGTTCTCAATCGCGGAGCTCAGGCCGCCCTGGGGGCTTGCGATGTCACGCAGGAAGCGGAAGACATCCAGGAGGTTTGACTTGCCGGTGGCGTTCGCACCGACGATAATGAGGCGCTGCCCCAGGCGGAAGTCAATCTCGTGGAAATTTCTCCAGTTCTTGACCTGCAGTTTCGTCAGGCGCATTTTCCCTCCCAGGGCCGTCCGTTTCCTCCCATCGTATACGGACGGCCGGCGCATTCCTAGGAGCCATCCACCTTCGGCCGGCCCATGACCGCGCGCGCATTGGCGGCCAGCACGATCGATCCCATGACCACCACGTGCGGGGTGGTGAGCTCCTCGACGTCGGCGCTTTCGGCCACGTCGGCGGCGTACACGATCGCCGTGTCCAGGTTCGGTTCCACGGCCACGCGGTCCTCGCCGAAGACCTCGCGCGCAAGCTCGGCGGTCTCGTCGATCGGCATCGCCCGCTCCGAATCCAGCGCGGTCACCACCACCGAGGAGAAGTGCGGCTCAGCAACCGACAGGATGCCCTCCACGTCCTTGTCCGCCATCGCGGCGAACACGAGGACGCGCGTGCCGGGGAAGTTCTCCTCGAGCGCCCCCACTGTCGCCTCCACGCCAGCGGGGTTGTGTGCGGCGTCGACCAGCACGAGCGGCGACTTGCGCACCACCTCCATGCGCCCCGGCGAGTGCGTGGCCATGAGCGCGTGCTCCACCACGTCCCCGCTCCACGCTCCCCCGCCGAACAGGGCCTCGGCCGCCGCGATCGCCATGGCCGCGTTGCTGGCCTGGTAGTCGCCAAACATTGCGAGCGGCACGTCCTCATACACACCGGCCGGAGTGCGAACCGTGATGATCTGCCCGCCCACCGCGCTCTCCCGGTCAAGCACCTGCAGGTTCTGGCCGTACTGGACGTACTCGGCGCGATTGGCCCGGACGGCGTCGTGAACGAGGTCAAGTACCTCGGGGTCCTGGCGGGCGCTGATGAGGGTGGCGCCCGGCTTGAGGATGCCAAGCTTCTCAGTGGCGATGTCGGTCAGTTCGTAGCCGAGCCATTTTTCGTGGTCGCGGGCGACCGTCATGAGCACGGCCACCTCCGCGTCGATGACGTTCGTGGCGTCCCACTTGCCACCCATGCCCACCTCGACGACGGCGACGTCGACCGGCGCGTCCGCGAACGCGGCATATGCCATCACCGTGAACACCTCGAAGAACGACATCCGCGGGCCGCCCTCAGCGGCGGACTTCTCATCCACCCACGCCACGAACGGGGCCACGTCCTCCCACGCCTGAATGAAAGCGGCGGGCGAAATGGCCTGGCCGTCGATGCTGATGCGCTCACGCACCGAGTTCAGGTGCGGGGAGGTGAAGCGGCCCGTGCGAAGCCCGCGCTCGCGCAGGAGCGACTCGATCATGCGGGCCGTGGACGTCTTGCCGTTCGTGCCGGTGATGTGGACCGCGCGGAAGGACCGCTGCGGGTTACCCATCATGTCCAGGCAGTCGGCCACGCGCTGGATCGAAGGCTGTACCTTGTGCTCCGGGGCGCGGGCCACGATCTGGGCGTAGATCTCCGCGACCTGGCGCTCCAGCTCTACCTGGTCGGCCAGCTGCTCGGTGGGGTCGGGTGCGGGGGCGGCCACGACGTCGTCGAGCACGGACGGGTCCGGGCCCACCACCAGCCGCGAGCGCAGGACAGCCTCGAGGTCGGCGTCGAGCTCGTCGCCCGCCTCCTGACCGGTCAGCGGGTCCGGGCCCTCGTCGAAACGCGATTCGCTCATAGCTTCTCCACGTTCACATCGATGGTGTCGGCGCCGCCGGACACGCTCGCCTCGAGGGCCAGGGTCTCGGCGGTGATCATGTCGAGGTTGGCCTCGACCGCGGCCACCCGCTCATCAGGAACGCGCAGGGTGAGGCGGATGCGGTCAGCCACGTGCAAGCCGTCGGCCTTGCGCTGGTCCTGGACCGCGCGCACGACGTCGCGCGCGTAGCCCTCCGCCTCCAGATCCGGATCAAGCACCGTGTCGAGCACGACGAACGCGCCCGAATCCAGCACCTCGGCCACCGAGCCCTCGGCCGCCTCCACGGCCGTGGTCGCCTCAAACTGGCCGGGCTCGAGCACAATGACCGGGTCGATGAGCATGCGGGCGCGGTCACCCTCCAGCTCCCACGCGCCCTCGCGCGCCGCCTTGAACAGGGCAGACGTGTGACGACGCACGGCGGGTTCCAGCTCGCGCGGCAGCACCGTCAGCTCCTTGCGCACCTCCAGCCCGGACTCCTCCGCCGTCTGGATCTTGACCTCCTTGACGTTGACCTCGGAGGCGATGAGCGAGGCGAACGGGGCCAGGTCCAGGCCGGTGACCACGGTCAGGGAGCGCAGCGGCTGGCGCACGCGCAGCGAGTGGGCCTTGCGTAGCGAGTGGGCGTGCGAGACGACGTCGCGCACCTCGTCCATGACCTTCACCAGATCCGCATCGACGACGTGCTCGGGCCACGTGGGCCAGTCGGTCATGTGGACCGAACGCCCGCCCGTCAGCCCGCGCCAAATCTCCTCCGCCACCAGCGGCAGGAGTGGGGCCGAGACCCGCATGAGAGTCTCAAGCGCGGTGTAGAGCGTATCGAAGGCGCCCTCGTCCTCGTTCCAGAAGCGGTCGCGGGACGTGCGCACGTACCAATTCGTCAGCAGGTCAATGAACCCGCGCACCTCCTGCGTTGCCGCCGGAATGTCCAGCCCGTCGAGGTCGGCCTTGACGGCGTCGGCCAGCAGCTTCGTACGCGAAAGGAGGTAGCGGTCCATGACGTCCAGGCTCGCGAGCGCCTCGGCGTCGTCGACGTCGATCGGCGACGCCACGTAGCCCTCGCCCTTGTTGCACGTGCCCGCGTAGAGAGCGAAGAAGTACCACGTGTTCCACAGCGGGAGGATGACGTGGCGCATCGCCTCACGGATGCTCTCCTCGTTGACCACCAGGTTGCCGCCGCGCAGCACCGGGGAGCTCATGAGCATCCAGCGCACGGCGTCCGAACCGTACTGGTCGTACATCTCCATCGGGTCCGGGTAGTTGCGTAGCGACTTGGAGGCCTTGCGCCCGTCGTTGCCCAGCACGATGCCGTGCGAGATGCAGGAGGTGAAGGCCGGGCGGTCGAACAGGGCCGTAGACAGCACATGCATGACGTAGAACCAGCCGCGGGTCTGGCCGATGTATTCGACGATGAAGTCGCCCGGGAAGTGGGACTCGAACCAGTCCTGATTTTCGAACGGGTAATGTTTCTGGGCATACGGCATCGAACCCGAATCGAACCAGACGTCGAGGATGTCCGGGATGCGGCGCATCGTGGACTTGCCCGTCGGGTCGTCCGGGTTGGGGCGGGTCAGCTCGTCAATGTAGGGCCGGTGCAGGTTCGGCTCCCCGTCCGGGCCCACCGGCAGGCGGTCAAAGTCGGCTTCGAGCTCGGCGAATGATCCGTAGACGTCGATGCGCGGGTAGGCCGGATCATCCGACTTCCACACCGGGATCGGGGTGCCCCAGTAGCGGTTGCGGGAGATCGACCAGTCGCGGGCGCCGGCCAGCCAGTTGCCGAAGATTCCGTCCTTGATGTGCTCCGGCTGCCACGTGATCTGCTGGTTGAGCTCCACCATGCGGTCGCGAAACTGGGTGACGGCAACGAACCAGGAGGTCACGGGCTTGTAGATGAGGGGCTTGCGGCAGCGCCAGCAGTGCGGGTAGGAGTGCACGTAGGACTGCTCGCGCACCAGCACCGAGCGGCGCTCGGCCGGGATGCGCTCCTGGGAGCCCGTGCCGTCGCGCAGGTCATTCATGATCGGGCGGTTGGCCTCGAACACATTGACCCCGGCGTAGTCCGTGATGTTGGGGAAGAACTTGCCCGCCGTGTCTACGGTCTCGATCACCTTGATGTCCGCCTCAGCGAGCACGAACATGTCGTCCTCACCGTAGGGGGCGATGTGAACCAGGCCCGTACCGTCCTCAGTGGAGACGTACTCAGCGGTGCGGATCTGCCAGGCGTTCGGGCCCGGCTTCTCATCCTCGCGCGTGTAGTAGTCGAAGATCGGGTAGTACTTCTTGCCCTGCAGGTCGGAGCCCTTGTACTCGGCCACCACCTGCGGATCCTCGCCCAGCTCCTTGGCATAGGCTCGAAGGCGCGCCTTTGCCAGCAGCACGTCCTGGCCAGCCAGCGGGCCATCCGCGGGACGCACGGTCACGTAGTCGATCTGCGGGCCCACCGCGATCGCCAGGTTGGACGGGAGGGTCCACGGCGTCGTCGTCCAAATGAGGGCCAGCTCGCCCGACTCGAGGCGCAAGCCCACCGTCACCGTCTGATCCTGGCGGTCCTGGTAGACGTCGTCGTCCATCTTCAGCTCATGGTTCGACAGCGGGGTCTGGTCATTCCAGCAGTACGGCAGCACGCGGTAACCCTCGTAGACCAAGCCCTTGTCCCACAGCGTCTTAAACGACCAGATCACCGACTCCATGAACGTGGGGTCGAGCGTCTTGTAACCGTTGTCGAAGTCCACCCAGCGCGCCTGGCGGGTGACGTACTCCTTCCACTCCTTGGTGTAGGTCAGCACCGAGGTGCGGCAGGCGTCATTGAACTTCTCGATGCCCATCGTCTCGATCTCGGACTTGTCCTCGATCCCGAGCACCTTCTCCGCCTCCAGTTCGGCGGGTAGCCCGTGGGTGTCCCAGCCGAACTCGCGGTCCACGCGCTTACCCTGCTGGGTCTGGTAGCGGGCGATGACGTCCTTGACGTAGCCCGTGAGGAGGTGGCCATAGTGCGGCAGGCCGTTGGCGAACGGCGGGCCATCATAGAAGACGAATTCGTCCCCCGTACGCTGATCGATCGAGGCCTGGAACGTGTCATCCTTCTCCCAGTAGGCGAGGATGTCTTCCTCAAGCTGCGGGAAATTCGGGGAGGCCACGGCGTCGCCGTCGCGATGCAGGGGGTACTTTCGGCTGGTCATTTCTCTCCTCACGTGGGCCGCGTCCGCCGACGCGCCCCAGTTCTTCTGGAAGTTATCGGCGAGGGCGACTTGCGCCGCGGTACCACCTCGCTTGCGTAGCCACGCTACGCCGCTTATTGGAGACGATGACGGGTCCACCCGTCCGGTTCTACTGAGCCCCTCGGCCAGCTGCGCCAATTGGGCAGCTTAGCCAGCGGCCGTTCTTCCGGAAGCTCCCCGGTGATAGCCGGATCAAAGCCACGACCAATAATATCCGCGAGCCCCCGCAGGGCGCCATGTCACGCTTGAGGGGCGGACGTGATCTTGGCCGCGTTCGGGCGGTGCGGCCGACGACGGCGACAACTGCCCTACGAGCGCGCGACCACCGTATTCGAGGCCTGCGCGAGTGGGCGGATGATCATGGAATCGACGTTGACGTGCGCCGGGAGGCTGACCGACCAGCGAATCGCCTCAGCCACATCCTCCGCGGTCAACGGCTTGTCCACGCCCTCGTACACCTTGTCGGCGGCGGCCTGGTCGCCGTGGTAGCGATTGAGGGAGAACTCCTCGGTGTGGACCATGCCGGGCGCGATCTCGATGATCCGGACCGGCTTGCCCACCAGCTCCAGACGCAAGGTAGCCGGGATCATGCGCTCGGCGTGCTTGGCGGCGGTGTACCCCGCGCCGCCCGGGTAGGTGCCGTGCGCGGCGGTGGAGGTGATGTACAGCAGGGTGCCGCCGTTTTCCTTCATGTGGGGCAGCACCAGCTGGGTGACCTTGAGGCTCGCCAGCACGTTGAGCTCGTACATGCGCTGCCACTCGTCGAGATTGCCCTCGGCCACCGGATCGGTGCCGAGCGCTCCCCCAGCATTGTTGATAAGCACGCCCACCGGGCCGTGGGCGGCCAGGTAGCGCCCGATCACGTCCACGCCGTCGGCCAGCAGGTCCGCCACTAGGTACTCGCAGCCGGTCTCCTCGGCCAGGGTGCGCAGCCGGTCCTCGCGGCGCGCGGTAGCAATGACACGCACCCCGTCCTTGGCGAACGCGCGCACGGCCGCGGCTCCAATTCCCGACGAGGCTCCCGTCACCAGCGCTGTTGTCATGTGAGCTCCTTCCCTCACCTCCAGCCTACCGCGCATGGGCGCCTCGCCGGCTGGCAGTTGGAGTTGGCTCGGCCGGCCTCGACTCACCTACCCCGCAAGCTGCCCGATCTGGTCCGCGAGCTCGGCGAACGAGGTGTAGAAGCCGCCGAGCCGGTTGCCCAGCATGAAGAGGGCCAGCACCGGCAGCACGGTTGCGCCGGTGTAGAGCACGGCGTCGAGCACCCTGGCCCGGCGCCGCGGCCGCTCACTCCGGTTCAGCCGCCACAGGAGGTAGACGAGGCACGCGAGCCCCACCGCGATCACCACGGCCAGCAGTTTGAGACTGGTGAGCCCAAAGGGCGTTCCGGGTCCCCACACAGCATTCTCCTTACTTTGTTCCGTGCTGAACGCTTGCCAGCCAGGCCACGACGTCGGGAAACTCGGTCACCCACACGGCCCAGCCGTGCCCGCCGCGTGTGAGGGCGTGGTGGTAGATCTTGGACGGGTCGGGCGCGGCGTCGACCACGGCTTGGGCGTCCTCGGCGGTACCGGGATCCTCGGTGGAGGAGACGAACATGAGGTTGCCCTGCCGGGGCACGTCCTTGATGAGTTCGGACAAGCGCTGGCTGTCGACCACCCCGAGCGTGGTGGGGAAGGAATCCGGCAGCGGGCGATCGATCCCGTGCAGCCACACGGCGCTCCCATACACCTCCGGGTGAAGGATCCCCATCCTCGCGGCGCAATACGCACCCATCGACGGCCCGACCACGCTCCAGCCGTTCGCGTCGTCGGTGACATTGAAGTTGGCCCGGATCGCGGCGGGCAGGTCCCTTGCGTACCATGTCTCCGCCTTGTCCCCGCCGGCGACGTCCGCGCAGGTAGCGACCCTGCCCCCGAAATTCATATCCGAGGTGATGAGGAGAGTGGGCGCGATCTCGCCGGCGTCAATGGCCCGCTGCAGTTCTTCGGGGGCGCCGATCGCGGGCGCGATGGCCGAGGCATTGCCGGGCGTGCCGGGCAGGAGGAGCATGACGTTGTATTTTACGCCGGGCTCCGGGTAGCCGCGCGGCACCCAGGCGCGCATCTCAGCGGTGACCGCCGATTCGGGGCCCGTCATCTCCGCGGCGACCATCCCCGGGTCGGAGGAATCCTGCCAGGACAGCACGTAGCGCGGGTCGGTCGTGGGTTCGGTGGCGCTCGGCTCGGGCGCCACGGGCTCTACCTTGCCCTTGGCGGACTGGCCGCTGACGAACCCCGCTACCTCCGACACGTTGCGGAAGAAGCCGAACTGGTAGTTGATGGCGGCAGCGAACGTGACAAGGACGCACAGTTGCACGACGACGACCGTGGCCGCCCGCCCAACCGCGCGAAGCGCGCCGGTTCCGGGGCGGGAGATGAGGGCGAAACCAAGCCCACCAAGGATGATGGCGAGGGCGGCGATACCGAGCACAACCCAGCCGTTGAGAAGATTCATAACATACAGATTAATCCCGCCGATTCTCACCGGTGTCAACCCGTAGGTCGGTGCCCTGCCGGCGACGGCTATCCGTAGTAATCTGCGAGGGAGGAACGGGAGGTTTTTATGCTCGGATTTATTGGAACTGGCAACATGGGCGGGGCGATTTTGCGCGGGGTGCTCACCGCCGGCGTCGTCGAAGCAGAAAATGTGATTTTCACCCGCGCAAACGCGAAGGCGGGGCGCGCTCAGGCCGCCGAGACCGGGGCGTGTTTCGCTGCCACTGCGCGCGAGGTCTACGAGGGCGCCGACACGGTGATCCTCGCCGTCAAGCCCCACATGGTCCCCGGCGTCCTGGCCGAGCTGGGCGAGCCCGCGGGCAAGGTCATTGTGTCGGTGGCCGCGGGCCTGAGCCTGGACACGCTCGCCGCCCACGCCCCGGCCGGCTCCCCCATCGTCCGCGTGATGCCGAATGTTAACAGCCAGATCGGTGCCGGGATGAGCGCGCTGTGTGCGGGCGAGGGCGTGAGCGAGGCCCAGCTAGCCCAGGTCGAGAAGATCTTCGCCGCCGTGGGCCTCACCGCCCGCATCGCCGAGAAGGACTTCGCCGCGTTCTCCGCCATCGCCGGGTGCTCGCCGGCCTGGACGTACACCTACATCGACGCCCTCGCCCGCGGCGCTCTCGCGGCGGGCATGCGCCTGGATGAGGCGCGGCGGATCGCGGCCCAGGCGGTGCTCGGCTCGGCGCACCTCGTGCTCGACCAGCTCGGCACGCACACGCCCTCCGAGTTGCGCGACCAGGTCACCTCCCCGGGCGGCACCACGATCGCGGGCCTGATCGCCATGGAGGCCTCGGGCTTTACCCCGGCCGTCATTGACGCCGTCAACGCCGCCATCGCCCGCGACCGCGAGCTCGGCCAGGCCTAGCGCCCCGGACTTTTCCGGCTAGTCCTCCCACGTCAGCACGTCGGCCACCCCGCGCACGACGACGACCGGGCAGTCCGGCGCGATCATCACCCCTGCGGCCGCGGCCACGGCGTCGATGACTGCCTCCCCACCTTGTCGCTTCGCGTCGATGCCGGCGGCGGCGAGGGCGATATCGAGCACGCCCCTGCCCGGCTCGCAGCTCCTGCCCGAGCCGGAGATGATGACGCCCGGGCGCCCACCGAAGCGCGCGGCGAGCCCGCGACGGATCTGGCCCGCCTCGCGCTTGACGTCGACCGGCGCCTTGAGCCCGAGCTGATCGGGGATGCCGGCGCGGGTGCGGAAGCCGTCGGGATCCTCGCCCGCCCGGTGCCAGCGTCCCTGGGCTTTGGCCACGATCTTGCCGGCGATCACCACGATGTCGTCCCCGCGCAGGCCAACGGAGGCATCAGGCCACGTCAGCGCCGCCAGGTGGGGCGCGATGACGGCGGCGACGTCGTCGCCGCTGGTGAGAGTCGGGATACCGGGCACGGCCACGGCCTGCAGTGAAGTCATGCCCGAACTATAGCGTTCCCGCCGCCTAACCTCACACCGCCGAACGTGACCGGGCCTTGTCGATCGTGAAAGAATGTGGACATGACTGAAACACTGCGCACATCCGCCCACGTGCCGGCCAAGGCGAGCTTGGACGGCCTCGAAAGCCGTTGGGGCAAGGCCTGGGACGAGGAGGGCACGTACTCCTTTGACACGGAGACCACCCGGGAGGCGGTCTACTCGATCGACACCCCGCCGCCCACGGTATCGGGCTCGCTGCACGTGGGTCACGTCTTTTCTTACACGCACACGGACGTGCTCGCCCGCTACAAGCGCATGCGCGGCATGAACGTGTTCTACCCGATGGGCTGGGACGACAACGGCCTGCCCACCGAGCGCCGCGTACAGAACTATTACGGCGTGCGTTGCGATCCGTCGTTGCCGTACGAGGAGGGCTTCGTGCCCCCGCACGACGGCGGGGACGGCAAGTCGATCAAGTACGCGGACCAGAAGCCGATCTCGCGGCGCAACTTCATTGAGCTGTGCTGGAAGCTGACCGAGGATGACGAGAAGCAGTTCGAGGCGCTGTGGCGTTACCTGGGCCTGTCGGTGGATTGGAAGCAGAACTACCAGACGATCGGCATGAAGGCCCAGAAGGTGGCGCAGGCCGCCTTCATCCGCAACGTCCAGCGCGGGGAGGCCTACCAGGCGCAGGCACCGGGCCTGTGGGACGTCACGTTCCAAACCGCGGTGGCCCAGGCAGAGCTGGAGGCGCGCGAGTACCCTGGCGCCTACCATTCGTTGCAGTTCCATACGCCGGACGGGGACGTGACGATCGAGACCACCCGCCCCGAGCTGTTGCCCGCGTGCGTGGCCATCATCGCCCATCCCGACGACGAGCGCTACCAGCACTTGTTTGGCAAGACGGCGACCACCCCGGTTTTCGGTGTGGAGGTGCCGATCCTGCCCCACCCGATGGCGGAGATTGACAAGGGTTCGGGCATCGTCATGTGCTGTACGTTCGGCGACCTGACCGACGTGCAGTGGTGGCGCGAGCTGGGCCTGCCGATGCGCACGGTGCTCGGCAAGGACGGGCGGCTCGTGCGCGAGACCCCGGGGTGGATCACCACGGGCCAGGGCCGCGAGGTCTTCGCGGCGATGGCGGGCGCCACCACATTCACCGCCCGCAAAGTTTTGGTGGAGAAGCTTGCCGAGACGGGCGAGATGATCGGCGAGCCCAAGCCCACCACCCGCATGACGAACTTCTTCGAGAAGGGCGACAAACCGCTAGAGATTGTCCCCTCCCGCCAGTGGTATATCCGCAACGGCGGCCGGTCCTACGAGGATGCGAACGGCAAGGAGCTGCGCGAGAACCTGCTCGAGCGCGGCGAGCAGCTGCACTTCCACCCCGACTTCATGAAGGTGCGCTACAACAACTGGGTGGAGGGCCTCAACACCGACTGGCTAATTTCCCGCCAACGTTTCTTCGGCGTGCCGCTTCCCGTGTGGTACCGGGTAAGCGAGGCGGGCGACGTCGACTATGATTCGGTTCTGCTTCCCACCGAGGACATGCTCCCGGTCGACCCGTCGTCGGACACTCCCCCAGGATTCGACGAGTCCCAGCGCGGGGAGCCGGGCGGCTTCGTGGGCGAGGTGGACATCATGGACACGTGGGCCACCTCCTCGATGTCGCCGCAAGTGGCGGGCGGCTGGCTGACGGACGAGAAGCTGTTTAGCCAGGTCTACCCGATGGACCTGCGCCCGCAGGGCCAGGACATCATCCGCACGTGGCTGTTTTCCACGGTGGTGCGCGCCCACCTTGAGTTCGGCGGCCTGCCGTGGAAGCACGCGGCGATCTCGGGCTGGATCCTCGATCCGGACCGGAAGAAGATGTCGAAGTCGAAGGGCAATGTGGTCACCCCGATGGGCCTACTGGAGTCGCACGGCTCGGACGCGGTGCGCTACTGGGCGGCCTCCGCCCGCCTCGGCACCGACGCGGCGTTCGACGAGCAGCAGATGAAGATCGGCCGCCGCCTGGCAATGAAGGTCCTCAATGCCTCGAAGTTCGCGCTTGGCATGGGCGGCGAGGGCACCGTTGACCTCGACCTTTCCGCCGTCATCGAGCCGCTCGACCGCGCGATGCTGGCGATGGTTTCCGGCGTCGTCGAGCGGGCCACCGCCGCGCTCGAGTCCTACGACCACACGCGGGCCCTGGAGCTGACCGAGACCTGCTTCTGGACGTTCTGCGATGACTACCTGGAGCTCGTGAAGGATCGCGCCTACGATCGCGACGGCGCCTACGCGGATGCCGAGCAGGCCAACCGGGTGCGTTCGGCGCGTGTGGCGCTCAATTTGACGGTCGACACGTTCCTGCGCCTGCTGGCCCCGGTACTGCCCTACGCCACGGAAGAGGTGTGGTCCTGGTACCGCGAGGGTTCTGTCCATCGCGCCTCCTGGCCCACACCCGAGGCGCTCGCGGCCGAGGGCAATCCGGAGCTCGTAGGCCTGGCAGGTTCCGCGCTCGCCGCGCTGCGCAAGGTTAAGTCCGAGCAGAAGGTTTCCCAGCGCACGGCATTCGCCGCCGTCACGCTCCAGATCCCTGCGGGCACGGCCGAGTCGGTGGAACTGGTGCGCGCCGAGCTGGTCGCAGCCGCGCATGTGAAAGGCGATCTGACCATCATCGAGGCCGACGTGGCTGAACCGGAGGTGACCTCCTTCGAATTTGTCGCCTAACACGACCCTAGTGGCGGATATCATGGCTGGGTAAGCCTGATATCCGTCACTTTGTATTTCGGTTACGGTACCGTAGCTTTAGCGTCAAGACGAAGGAGATTCGGTGAGCGAATACATCGAAGAAGAGGGCGTGTCGTTCGTCCCCGGTAAGATGGAAGTCACGGACCAGATGACCGTGCCCGCGCTGATTCGGCGTCGTGCACTGGAGATGCCGAAGAAGACGGCCTTCTACCGCAAGTCCACGATGGGCAACCAGTGGATCGGGGTGGCCTGGTCGCAGTTCTACGACGAGATTCGGGCCCTTGCGCGCGGCTTCATCGCCCTCGGCCTGAAGCCCGGCGATCGCGTGGCAATCATGTCGCACACCTCCGACCAGTGGTCCCTGTTTGATTTGGCGATCCAGTTCGCGGGCGGCTACGCCGTGCCGATCTACGAAACCTCCGTGCTCGACCAGGCCGAGTGGATCATTAACGACGCCGGCTGCCGGTTCGCCGTCGTCGAGAACCAGGCGATGGAGACCATGATGAGCCCGCTGCTGGGCGGGGACATACTGGAGAAGATCTTTGTCATGGCCGACGACGCCCAGGGCCGCATCTCCGCACTGGGCTCTCTTCACGACGACGACGAGATCGACCGCCGCATCGACACACAGGCGGCCGATGATGTGTGGACGATCATTTACACGTCGGGCACCACGGGCCGGCCGAAGGGTGTGGTGCTCACCCACCGCAACCTTCTGCACGTGGTCATCAACGGCCCGGTGGACGAGGGCCTAATGGACATCGTGGCCCGCAAGGGTTCCCGCACCCTCCTCTTCCTTCCGATGGCGCACGTCTTCGCCCGCTTCATCAACGTGCTCGCGCTCTACGCGGGCACCGAGATCGGCTACAGCCCGGACACGCGCAACCTGGTGGCGGACATGCAGTCTTTCAAGCCCACCTACGTGCTCGCCGTGCCGCGCGTCTTTGAAAAGATCTACAACGCAGCAGACGCGAAGGCGGGCAAGGGCGTCAAGCTTAAGATGTTCCGCACCGCGGCGAAGGTAGCAATCGCCTACGCCCGTGCACTCGAGACCCCGGACGGCCCGTCGGCCCAGCTCAAGGCCCAGCAGCGTTTCTTCGACAAGCTCGTCTACTCCAAGCTGCGCGAGATCATGGGCGGTAAGGTCAAGTACGCGATCTCCGGCGGCGCCCCGCTCGGCAACCGGCTGGCGGCCTTCTTCACGGGCGCCGGCATCCAGGTGCTCGAGGGCTACGGGCTGTCCGAAACGGCCGCCCCCACCACGGTCAACCGCGTGAACAAGTCCCGCCTCGGTTCAGTGGGCCCGGCCTACCCGGGCTGCTACGTTAAGGCGGCAGAAGACGGGGAGATCCTCGTCAAGGGCGACCACATCTTCAAGAGCTACCACAACAACCCTGAGGCCACCGCCGCGGCCTTCACGGAGGACGGCTGGTTCCGCACGGGCGACATCGGGCGCGTGGACGAGGAAGAGTTCGTGTGGGTGACCGGGCGCAAGAAGGAGCTGATCGTCACCGCGGGGGGCAAAAACGTGGCCCCGGCTGAACTGGAAGACCGCCTGCGTTCCCACCCGCTCATCTCCCAGGTGGTGGTGGTCGGCGACCAAAAGCCGTTCATCGCCGCCCTCGTCACCCTCGACGCCGAGGCGCTGCCGCAGTGGCTGTCCAACCGTGGCCTTCCGGCGATGTCGGTGACCGAGGCGATCAACGACCCGCAGGTTGTCGCCGCGATCGACCGCGCGGTCAAGCGCACGAACGAACACGTCTCGCGCGCCGAATCGATCCGCAAGTTCAAGATCCTGCCCGGCGACTTCACGGTGGAAAACGGCTACCTAACCCCGTCGCTCAAGGTCAAGCGCACCGCGGTCATTCGCGATTTTGACGCGGCGATCGCGGAGATCTACACCAAGTAGAACCCCAGGGAACTGAAGCGGCGGCGGGCTGACAAGCCCGCCGCCGTCTATTTCGCAGCGTGGAAGTTTCTTAGGCATCCTTCTTTTCGGCCGCGATCCGCTCGTGGTGGCGGATGACCTCGGCCACGATGAACTTGAGGAATTTCTCGGCGAACACCGGATCGAGGTCCGCCTCCTCGGCCAGTCGCCGCAGGCGCTCCACTTGGCGCTTTTCCCGCTCCGTGTCCGAAGGCGGCAGGTTGTGCTCGGCCTTGAGCAGGCCCACCTGCTGCGTGCACCGGAACCGTTCGGCGAGGATATGGACGAGCGCGGCGTCAAGGTTGTCGATCGTCTTGCGGTAGACGCCCAGCTGTTCCGGGATATCCATGGCTACTCCTTCGTCTCCAGGCCCTACGCTGTCCTGTTCTTCCGGCTAGTGACCACCAGGGCCTCCCCCGTGCCGTCCACCACGTCGGAGTCGATGAGGACCTTCTCCACGTCGTCGCGCGAAGGGATATCAAACATGAGCTCGCGCAGGATGTTCTCCATGATGGAGCGAAGGCCGCGCGCACCCGTTCCGCGTTCGATCGCCTCGGCCGCGATCTTCGCCACGGCGTCGTCCGTAAACTCGAGCTTGACCCCGTCGAGCTCGAACATCTTCTGGTACTGCTTGACCAGCGCGTTGCGCGGGGTGGTGAGGATCTGGACGAGGTCGGCCACCGTCAGGTCGTTGACCGTGGCGAGCACCGGAAGCCGGCCCACAAGCTCGGGGATGAGGCCAAACTTGTGCAGGTCCTCCGGCGTGGTCTGGCGCAGCAGCGCCCCGGCCTCCTCCGCCTCATGCAGCGCTGAGCCAAAGCCGATGCCGCGCTTGCCCGTGCGCGAGGAGACGATGTCCTCCATACCGGCGAACGCGCCCGCCACGATGAACAGTACGTTCGACGTGTCGATCTCGATGAACTCCTGCTGGGGGTGCTTGCGCCCGCCCTGCGGCGGCACCGCCGCCACCGTGCCCTCAATGATCTTCAGCAACGCCTGCTGCACGCCCTCCCCGGACACGTCGCGGGTGATCGAGGGGTTTTCCGACTTGCGCGAAATCTTATCGATCTCGTCAATGTAAATGATGCCCTGCTCGGCACGCGCCACGTCGCCGTCGGCGGCCTGGATGAGCTTGAGCAGGATGTTCTCCACGTCCTCACCCACGTACCCCGCCTCGGTCAACGCCGTGGCGTCGGCAATCGCGAAGGGCACGTTGAGGATCTTCGCCAGAGTCTGCGCCAGATACGTCTTGCCCGTGCCCGTGGGGCCAATAAGAAGAATGTTGGACTTGCCGATCTCGACGTGGTCATCCTTCTTCGACTCCGGCACGGAGGACAGGGAGCGGATGCGCTTGTAATGGTTGTAGACGGCGACGGCAAGCGTGCGCTTGGCCGCATCCTGGCCGATCACGTACTCGTTGAGGAAGTCATTAATCTCGCGCGGGGTGGGCAGGTCCGCCTGTTGCTGGGCGCCCTCCTCCGAATTGCCGAACTCCTCGGCGATGATCTCATTGCACAGCTCAATGCACTCGTTGCAGATATAGACGCCCGAGCCCGTGATCAGCTTACGGACCTGGCGCTGGCTCTTTTGGCAAAACGAACACTTGAGCATGTCGGCCGCGTCTGCGGTACGAGTCATCGTGCAACCTCTTTCCTCTATCCCCTCAATTCCACACTAAAAAGGCCCACATCTCCAGTGTGGCGCGCCATGAATTGACGGGGGCGGCGCAGTGCACCACCCCCGTCCGTAACGATCGGCCCGCCTAGCCGTCCTGGCGCGTGACCTTGCGGGAGACCAGCACCTGATCAACGATGCCGTAATCCTTAGCCTGCTCGGCCGTGAGGATCTTGTCGCGTGAGATGTCCTTCTCGATCGTGGCCGCATCCTGGCCCGTGTGGCGGGCGAGGGGATCGATCAGCCACTGGTTCATGCGGTCCATCTCCTCGGCAATGATCGCGATGTCCGAGGCCTGGCCCTGGGCGCCTTGCATCGCCGGCTCGTGGATGAGCACGCGGGCGTTCGGCAGCGCGAGGCGGCGGCCCGGCGATCCGCCGGCCAGCAGGACGGCTGCGGCGGAGGCCGCCTGGCCCAGGCACACCGTCTGGATTTCGGGCTTGACGTACTGCATCGTGTCGTAGATCGCGGTCAGTGCCGTGAACGAGCCGCCCGGGGAATTGATGTACATCGTGATCGGCGACTCCGGATCCTGGGACTCCAGGACGAGGAGCTGGGCCATGACATCGTCAGCCGAGGCGTCATCCACCTGCACGCCGAGGAAGATGATGCGATCCTCAAACAGCTTCGCGTACGGGTCCTGGCGCTTGTATCCATAGGGCGTGCGCTCCTCAAAGCTGGGCAGGACATAGCGATTGGACGGCATCTGCGGTGCCGTGCCCCCAGCGAGCTGGGAAGAAAGGGAAAGTCCGTGCATCATGCGCTCCTTAGTTATCCGACTCGGTAGAGGCCCCGCGGTCCACGCCACCGCCGCCAACCACGGCCGACGAGCTTTCGATAATGTGGTCAACGAACCCGTACTCGAGTGCCTCCTGGGCGGTGAACCAGCGATCCCGGTCAGAATCCTCGAGGATCTGCTCCACCGACTTGCCGGTGTGCTTCGCGTTCAGCGCCGAGAGCTCTTCCTTCATCTGGAGAATGAGGTCAGCGTTGATGCGGATCTCGGTGGCCGTGCCCTGCACGCCGCCAAGCGGCTGGTGCATGAGGACGCGAGTGTGCGGGGTGATGTAGCGCTTGCCCTTCGCCCCCGCCGTCAGCAGGAACTGGCCCATCGACGCCGCCAGGCCCATGCCCACGGTCGCCACATCGGGCTTGATGTACTGCATCGTGTCAAAGATCGCCATGCCCGCCGTGACGGAGCCGCCCGGCGAGTTGATGTAGAGGTAGATGTCCTTATCCGGATCCTCGGCGGCCAGCAGCAGGAGCTGGGCGGAAATCATGTTCGCAAGCTCGTCCGTCACCTGATCACCCAGCCAGATGATCCTTTCCTTTAGGAGCCGATTAAAAATCGAATCTCCAAGCGCAAGGCCTTGGCCTGCCCCACCTGATTGTGGCATGACGCCCCTCCTTCGCCCCATGGGCGGATGTAGTACTGCGCGCCCGTGGCGGCGCGTTTTTCTCAATCGATCCTAACGACTCCCCCGCGCCCGGCCATTCCCGAAGCACCGACTTTTCGCTGTTGGCACATAGGAAGGGGCGGGAGCAGCCACCGCCGCTCCCGCCCCCACGTTTGGCTTAAGCCTCGAGCTTAGAGATGAGGGTCTTGCGAGCCTTGCCGTTCTTCTCGGCTTCGAGCACGCGGGCCTTTTCGGCATCATCCGCGCCCTCAACGTAGGCCAGGACCTCGTCCACCTTGTGCTCGGCCGGATCGAACGCGCCAGCGTTCTCAGCCGCCGGAGCTTCCGCCTTCTTGGCCTTCTTCTCAGCCTTGTCAGCCTTTTCGGCCTTCGCAGCCTTGGCCGGGGCCTTCTTGGCGGGCTTGGCAGTGAACTCGGGGACCACCTCGTTCTCCGGGCGATCGCCAAGGATCGCGTCCACGTCCACCGCGTTGCCGTTCGCGTCCTTGACCTGGGCGAGGCGCAGGGCAGCCATGATCGCCTTGTTACGGGCGAGCTCGCCAGCGAAGGCGTTGAGCTGGCCGGTGGAGACGGCGGCCTGGATGAACTGGTTCGGGTCCATGCCGTACATCTGGGCCTGGGTCACCAGGAACTCAACCAGCTCTTCCTGGCCCACATTGACCTTGAACGCCTGGGCGTACGTGTCGAGCAGGAGCTGGGAGCGCAGCGACTCCTCGATCTCACCGCGGACCTCTTCGCCGTGCGGGTCGCCTTCCTCCTTACCCTCGCTGCGCAGGTGGTTGGCGATCTCCTCCTCGATCGTGCCCTCGGGCAGTGGGAAGTCGGAGGCCTCGATAAGCTGGTCAACCAGAGCCTGGTAGGCGCCCGAAAGCTGGGAGTCGGCCTTGGTCTTCTGCGCGGTCTCACGCAACGAATCCTTGAGCTCGGCGATCGTGTCAAACTCGGAGGCAATCTGCGCGAAGTCGTCGTCGGCGTCGGGAAGCACGGACTCCTTGACCGAGTGAACCGTGATAGTCACCTCGGCCTCTTCGCCCTCGTGCTCGCCGCCAGCAAGCTTGGCGGTGAACTCGACCGTGGAGTCGGCGGTGGCGCCGGTGAGCGCCGCGTCCTGGCCCTCGAGCATGTTGCCGTCACCGATGCGGTAGGACACGCCAGCGACGTCGTCCACCTCCTCCTCGCCGATCTTGGCCACGAGGTCGATGTTGACGTAGTCGCCCTCAGCGGCCGGGCGGTCGACCGTGGTGAGGGTAGCGAAGCGCTCGCGCAGGGCCTCGAGCTCGGCCTCCACGTCCGCGTCCGTGACCTCAACCGCCGGGACCTCCACCGTGAAGTCGGCCGGGTTCGGCATCCAGATCTCCGGGCGGATGTCCACCTCAACCGTGAACTTCAGGGCCGACGTGTCATCCTTGCCCTTCATCTCCGGGACCTCGTTGATCTCCACCTCGGGGCGCGACATCGGGACGATTCCGGTCTCCTTGACGGCGACCTGGTAGTACTTGTCCAGGTTGTCGTTGATGGCCTGCTCGATGATGTAGCCGCGGCCAATCTTGGACTCGACCACGCGGCGCGGCGCCTTACCCGCACGGAAGCCGGGGATCGACACCTGCTTGGACAGCTCCTTGGCGGCCTTGTCGTAATCCGCGTCAAATTCCTCGGCAGGGACCTCCACGCTCAGCTTGGCGCGGGTCTCGCTGATGTTCTCTACGATCTGCTTCACAGTACTCCACTCGAGTTAGGGACGATACGTCCATTTATAGCTACACGTGTGCCCATGGCACACACCACCGTTCATCATAGTTCACCGGCGCGCTCTTCCCCTCATTCCTCGCCATGAAAGGAACCACAAACTGGCGCGTTTCCGCGCCCTTTGCGCGTTCGGCCTAAAACAGCGCCACCTTGGTGGCCGGCGGGAAGATCTGGTCGAGGGCCGCCAGGTCCGCGTCAGACAGCGTGAGGCTCACGGCCTTCGCGTTCGACTCGATCTGCTCGGGCTTGGTGGCCCCGGCGATGATGGAGGCCACCGGCTCCTGGTGAGCAAGCCACGCAATAGCGACGTCGGCCTGGGCCAGCCCCCGCTCGTCGCAAAAACCGCGGAAGCGGCGCAGCTGGTCCATGTCAGCCGCCTCGAGCTTGGGGTCGCCCGCCTTTAGCCGCCCACCCTCGGGCGCGCTGTCGGTGTACTTGCCCGTCAGCAGCCCGGCTGCCAGAGGGAAGTAGGGCACCACGCCCAGGCCGTAGTAGCGGGCCGCGGGCAGGATCTCCTGCTCGGCGCGCCGGTCTATGAGGTTGTAGTGGTTCTGGGTGGCCACGAGCTTGCCGCGGCTAGCGAGCTCCGCGGTGGCCGCCGTCTGCCAGCCGGCCATGTTGGACACGGCGTAGTAACGGATCTTACCCGCGTCCACCGCCCCCTCCAGCGCGTCCACGGTCTCTTCCAGGGGCGTGAGCGGGTCGGGCGAATGGTAGTAATACAGGTCGATGTAGTCGGTACCGAGCCGGCGCAGCGAATCCTCCAGCCGGGCGAGCATGTAGCGGCGCGAGCCGCGCGCACTGTGCGGCACATCTTCCTTCAGCCGCATGCCGAACTTCGTGGCGATCACGGCCTCATCGCGCCGCGTGCCAAGCGCCTTACCCAGCAGCTCCTCGGACAGACCCGTCCGCTTTCCATAGACATTGGCCGAATCAAAATACGTGATCCCGGCGTCCAGTGCCGCGTTCACGACGGCGGCCGCACCCTTCGCGTCCTCGCTCATCGTCCCCGCCCGGCCCAGGTTGTTCGCTCCGTAACCGAGCACCGAGACCGTCAGTCCGGATTCGCCCATCCGCCTGTATTCCATGATTCCTCCACTTGATCAGCTTTCCCACCAGTCTACGGGCGGCCTCCGACAAGTTTCGACGTTCATGGCTGACAGCGAAGCCCGCACCGCGGACGCGACTGGGGCTTCGGCGTCGTGAGCCAACGCTGTGAGGTGCGACCTGCGCGATAGCAAGGCGCCACAATAGTGACTACACTGGAGGGCGCCTATTGCCGACCGCTGAAAGTGAGGTGAGGACCCGTGAACAGTGACAGTTCTCGTCACCGATGGAAGACCACGCCCTCCCTGCCAGGCGGCCGCCTGCCCATGCGCGCCTAAATTGCGCGCTTATGGCACCAGAGGGCGTGGTGAATTGAGCCAATGTTGGCCCACAGTTAGGAATCACCATGACCCGTCACGTTGATGTCACCACTGTCCTTGAGACCATCCAGCCCGAGCTCTCCACCGGCGAGTTCGCCAAAGTCATCGCACACATCTCCCCCGCCAGCCCCGCCCAGACCGCCGACATCCTCGAGCGCCTTCCCGAAGACCAGCAGCCCATCTTCTACCGGCTCCTGCCCAAGGATCGCGCGACCGCCGTCTTCGACATCCTGAGACCGCGCCAGCAGTCCGACCTCATCAAGGGATTGCAAAACAAGGAAGTCGTGGAGATCTTCGACGGCCTTGACCCCGACGACCGCGCCCTCCTCCTCGACGAGCTCCCCGCCAACCTCTCCACCCGCCTCCTCCAGGGCCTCTCCGGCGAGAAGCGCCGCCACACCACCAACCTGCTCGGCTACCCGAAGGATTCGATCGGCCGGCGCATGTCTCCGCACGTCGTCTCCACCCGCGAAACATACACCGCGGGCGAGACCCTCGCGCGGATCCAGAATCACCTCGAAGACGCCGAAACGGTCTACACGATCCCGGTGGTTGACGACGCGCGGCGCGTGGTCGGCGTCGTCGGCCTGCGTCAGCTGTTGGGCGCGAAGACGGAGGACAAGATCGGCGACCTCATGTCCACCGTCCACCCCGCGAGCGCCTACGCCTCCGCGGAGGAAACCGCGCGCCTGTGCATCGAGCTTCGCCTGCTCGCCATGCCGATCGTTGACCGGGAGGGGCGCCTGCTCGGTATTCTCACAGTTGACGACGCCGGCCGCATCATCGAGCACGCCGAGACCGAAGACACGGCCCTCTCCGGCGGTGTGGAGCCCCTCGGGCGGCCCTATTTTTCCACGCCGGTGCGTTCACTCGTGCGTTCGCGCATCGTGTGGCTGCTCGTCCTGGCGATCGGCGCCACGCTCACGGTCCACGTGCTCTCCCTCTTCGAGGCAACGCTCGCGCAAGTCACGGCCCTGGCCCTGTTCGTGCCGCTATTGATCGGCACGGGCGGCAACACAGGCAACCAGGCGGCCACCACGGTGACGCGCGCGATCGCGCTCGGCGACGTCGGCAACTCGGACCTGGTGCGGGTGCTCGGCCGCGAATTCTCCGTAGGGCTCACGCTCGGCGCGCTACTCGGCACGCTCGGGGCCCTCATCACGGGCGCGATCTTCGGGGTATCGATCGGCATCACGATCGGGCTCACGCTCCTTGGCATCTGTACGATCGCGGCGAGCATCGGCGGCGTCATGCCCATGATCGCCAAAAAGCTGGGCGTGGATCCGGCCGTGTTCTCCAACCCGTTCATCTCCACGTTCGTGGACGCCAGCGGCCTGATCGTCTACTTCCTCATCGCGAAGGCGGTGCTGGGGCTCTAACACTCCGGGAACTCAAGCGTGAGACAATCGGCGGGTAGTATTCGGGTAGCTTGACGGAAGGAGATCACGATGAGGCGAGGACGCAGGCTGGGATTCATCATCGGCGCGGCACTGCTGATGGCGGGCTGTTCGACGCAAGGCGGCGCCTCGGCAGTCGGCACGTGGACGGACGCCGAGAACGAGGCCGTCTACCTCGAGTTGGCTGACGACGGCACCCTCTCCGGTAGCGACGGCTGCAACGACATGGGCGGCCACTGGAGCGCGGCGGCGGATAAGATCCAGTTCACCGAGGTATTCGCCACGCTCAAGTACTGCGAGGGCGTGGACACGTGGCTCGCAGACGTGTCGAGTGCGACCGTGGACGGCGACGAGATGTCGGTCTACAACGACGCTGGGGAAGCCATCGGCACACTCCACAGATAGCGGTCGGCGGAACTCGTGAACCAGAGGTGTGCCAGGGGCGTATAGGAATCGGTAGCCGGTATATTTACGAGTTGTGTCGGGCTGGCCGCCAGACATGGGTGCGGCCCCGGAGATTCCGGGGCCGCACTGATAGGCCGGCGTGCCGGTGGGTGGCAGCCTAGGCTACCACCCACCGTGT
>NZ_KV793364.1:0-7674 GCF_001808465.1 Trueperella sp. HMSC08H06 | reverse complement strand
CACCTGGACCTAAAAACCTAGAGCACTCCAGGTTCGGTATGACGTAGTCTGCACTTCGGCGTGTCGTAGATTTGTGAGATTATTCGTGCTAAACACTATATGTGGTGCCCGCAACGTGGGTCAGGACTAGATGTAGGGGTGGGATTGCTGAGGTGCAAATGCTGAGAGGAGAACATGCTGATGAGTGAACGCAGGGAAGGCCGAACACGAAGCGTCGCGGAGGTGCGAGTGCTCGAGGGGCAAGATTCACCTGACCTGGTGTTTTTCTCGAGCGTTTCGGAGAACACCCTCCGCTTCGTCGAGAAGCTCGAGCGCCCGGCGGTGCGGATCCCACTCCGACCGCGCACAGAGGGAATGATCCGAGTGACCAGGCCCTACGTGCTCGTGGTTCCGACCTACGGCGGCGGAGCGCAGGCCGGGGCGGTGCCGCGGCAGGTGATTACGTTCCTGAACGATCCTGCAAACCGCGCGCTGATCCGCGGCGTGATTACCGCGGGGAACACCAACTTCGGTGAGCACTACTGCATCGCAGGACCGATCATCTCAGCCAAGTGCAAAGTTCCTGAGCTGTACCGCTTTGAACTTCTTGGCACCAACCGCGACGTTGCTCGAGTCAAGGCTGGTTTAGACGAATTTTGGGCACGACAGAACACATTAGAAGCAGAAGCAAATGAGGAGGACGTCGCATGACGATCGCCACACCATCAGAAACAACCACCCCCAACACTGCACGGGTTGGCGGGGTCGGCGAGCGGAAGGACTACCACGCGCTCAACGCCCAGCTGAACCTGTTTGCGGCGGACGGGTCGATCCAGTTTGACAAGGATCACGAAGCGGCGGAGGCCTACCTGAACCAGCAGGTCATCCCGAACACGAAGCAGTTCGCTTCGGTGTGGGAACGCCTGGAGTGGCTGATCGAAAACGAGTACTACGAAGCCGAATACCTGCGCGCCTACGACAAGGACTTCGTCGAGCGCCTCCACGAACAGGCCGACGCTTTCGGGCACAAGTTCCAGACCTTCCTCGGTGCGTTTAAGTTCTTCACCTCCTACGCGCTGAAAACCTTCGACGGCAGCCTCTTCCTCGAAAACTTCGAGCAGCGAGTTGTTGCCACGGCGCTGTTCCTCGGTCAGGGTGACGAGGAACTGGCTTCGAAGACGGTCACCGAGATCCTCTCGGGCCGTTTCCAGCCGGCAACTCCGACGTTCTTGAACGCGGGTAAGAAACAGCGCGGCGAGCTCGTGTCGTGCTTCCTGCTGCGCGTTGAAGACAATCTCGAATCGATTGGCCGCAGCGTTAACTCTGCGCTGCAGCTGTCCAAGCGCGGCGGCGGTGTGGCGCTGCTGCTGTCAAACCTCCGCGAGGCGGGTGCCCCGATTAAGCAGGTCGAGAACCAGGCTTCCGGTGTTGTTCCCGTGATGAAGATCCTCGAAGACAGCTTCAGCTACGCGAACCAGCTCGGCGCTCGCCAGGGCGCAGGCGCTGCGTACCTGCACGCGCACCACCCCGACATTATGCGGTTCCTCGACACGAAGCGTGAAAACGCTGACGAGAAGATCCGCATTAAGACCCTGTCGGTTGGGGTTGTGATTCCGGATGTGACCTTCGAACTGGCTAAGCAGAACAAAGATATGCACCTGTTTAGCCCCTACGATGTGCTTCGCGAAACCGGTATTCCGCTTTCGGATCAGTCAATCACCGAGCGCTACGACGAGTTCGTCGCGAACCCGCGGATCCGCAAGACCACGATCAGCGCGCGCGAGTTCTTCAAGACCCTCGCTGAGCTGCAGTTCGAGTCGGGCTACCCGTACGTGCTGTTCGAAGACACTGTGAACCGTGCGAACCCGCTCGAGGGGCACATCAACATGTCGAACCTGTGCTCGGAGATTCTGCAGGTGAACACCGCCTCTGAGTACGACGCCGCAATCGGGTACGAGACGATCGGTCACGACATTTCGTGCAACCTCGGCTCGCTGAACATTGCGCAGGCAATGGCCAGCCCGGACTTCGGCGCAACCGTTGAGATTGCGGTGCGGGCGCTGACGAGTGTGTCGGATCAGACCGACATTCAGGCGGTGCCGTCAATTGCCGAGGGTAACCGTGCGTCACACGCCATCGGCCTCGGCCAGATGAACCTGCACGGCTACCTCGCTTCGCAGCGCATCCACTACGGCAGCGAAGAGGGAATTGACTTCACCGACGCGTACTTCCGCACGGTGACCTACCACGCGCTGCGCGCTTCGAACCAGCTGGCGATTGACCGCGGTGCGACCTTCGCGGGCTTCGAGAAGAGCGACTACGCTGACGGCAGCTACTTCGACCGTTACACGGCCGAGGAGTGGGTGCCAGAAACCGCGCGGGTGCGTGAGCTCTTCGCCGAGGCTGGAGTTGCGCTGCCGACGGTTGCGGACTGGGAACAGCTGCGCGAGTCGATCCGCGAACACGGTATCTACAACGCGTACCTGCAGGCGGTGCCACCGACCGGGTCGATTAGCTACGTGAACAACTCGACGGCTTCGATCCACCCGATCGCCTCGAAGATTGAGATTCGTAAAGAGGGCAAGCTCGGCCGCGTGTACTACCCGGCTCCGCACATGACAAACGACAACCTCGAGTTCTTCGAAGACGCCTACGAAATCGGCGCCGAGAAGATCATCGACACCTACGCTGCTGCGACCAAGCACGTGGATCAGGGTCTGTCGCTCACGCTGTTCTTTAAAGACGAGGCGACCACTCGCGACATCAACCGCGCGCAGATCTACGCGTGGCGCAAGGGCATCAAGACGCTGTACTACATCCGCCTGCGCCAGCCCGCGCTCGAGGGAACCGAGATCGAAGGCTGCGTTTCCTGCGCGCTGTAGTCGCGTTCGCGCCCGCGTGTGCGCCCGTGCTGCGCGCGCGGGCGCACCGCGCGCCGTCCGCGCACTCCGCGCACTGACCACCAGACACCACTAGTGAAAGAGCTTTATTGAACTATGACTGATCCGTTGAACACCGACCGCCCGCTGCAAGAGATCTCGGTCACCCCGCCGTCGTACCGCCACGACCCGGCAGCGCGGCTGCGCCCCATTAACTGGAACCGCGTCACCGACGACAAAGACCTCGAGGTGTGGAACCGTCTGACCGCGAACTTCTGGCTGCCAGAGAAGGTGCCGCTGTCAAACGACATCCCCGCGTGGCAGAAAATGACCCAGGAAGAGCGCACCCTCACGATGCGCGTCTTCACCGGTCTGACCATGCTCGACACCGTGCAGGCAACTGTCGGTGAGATCGTGCAGATCCAAGACTCCCGCACCGAACACGAAGAGGCCGTCTACACCAACATTGCGTTCATGCAGTCGGTGCACGCCCGCTCGTACTCCTCGGTGTTCTCAACGCTGACGAGCACCCCGGAAATCGACGACGCCTACCGCTGGGCAGTTGCCAACGATCTGCTGCAGGAACGCTGCAAGAAGGTGCTGCACCACTACTACGGCGATGATCCGCTCAAGCGTAAAGTGTCTTCGACGCTGCTGTCGTCGCTGCTGCTGTACGCAGGGTTCTACCTGCCGCTGCACTTCTCGGTGCACGCGACGCTGACGAACACCGCAGACATGATCCGCCTGATTCTGCGTGACAAGGCAGTGCATGGTTACTACTCGGGTTACAAGTACCAGCGCGGACTCGAGACGCAGAGCAAAGAGCGTCAGGAAGAGATGCGCAAGTTCACCTTCGACCTGCTGGAAGAGCTCTACGAGCTTGAGCTGCAGTACTCGGGTGAGCTGTACGAGCCGCTCGGCCTGATGGACGACGTTGCCGTGTTCGTGCGTTACAACGCGAACAAGGCGCTGATGAACCTCGGTTACCCGTCGCGGTTTACCGCTGAAGAGACCGAAGTGAACCCTGAGATTCTCGCGGCGCTGTCACCTGGCAGCAACGAAAACCACGACTTCTTCAGTGGATCAGGATCGAGCTACATCATCGGTAAGGGCGAAGACACCACCGACGACGACTGGGACTTCTAGGCTCAAGGGCTTAACGGCTCGAGGGCTCAGCGGCTCGATTCGGGCCGCACCGTCCGAATAGCGCACCGCGGGTTGGACGCTGGCACACGCCGGCAACCTTCCCGCGGTGCGCTGTTTTGTGCCCGAGCCAGCGCGATTCTTGTCGACTATGATCGACAAAACCTCCGCAAAGTAGCAGCTTGTCGACTATACTCGACAAAACAGGGAGGTTTGTGGTGGACAGAATCATTGAACGCCCGAGATACTTTTCGCGGATCCAGCCCTTTATCGACAAACCCCTCGTGAAGGTGCTCACCGGTGTGCGTCGCTGCGGCAAATCTACGATTCTGCAGCAGCTGCAAGAAGTGATTCGCGCGGGCAGCGCTGATCCACAAGTGTTTGCGATGAATTTTGAGTCCGCTGACGGGCTTCACATCACAGACGCAGCGGCGCTGCTACGGCGCATCGAAGCCGAAAACCTCAACAAAAACACCCGCGCGTATTTCTTCTTTGACGAAATTCAGCAGGTCGCCGACTGGGAGAAAGCCATCAACGCGATCCGCGTCGACTATGACGCAGATATCTATGTCACCGGGTCGAATTCGCGCATGCTTTCCGGTGATCTCGCCACACATCTTGCCGGTCGCTACGTTGAGTTCTTGATCCAACCGTTTTCGTTTGCGGAATTTGTCGAGCTGCACCGCCAAAGCGACCGCACACTGAGCGAACGCTTCCAGCACTTTGTGCAGTTCGGCGGTTTCCCGGCGTTGAAATACTTCAACCTCGACCGGGAACCCTCGCTCGACTACCTTGACTCGGTGTACAACTCGGTTGTGCTCAAAGACGTGATTGAGTATCACCAGATCCGCGACGTCGACATTTTTCACCGCATCGTCGGTTACTGCTTCGCAAATATTGGAAAAACCTTCTCGGCGCAGTCACTGGTGCGTTTTTTCAAAAGCGAGGGGCGCACCGTTTCGGTTGATACCGTGTTGAACTACCTTGAGTTTTGCGTGAACGCTTTCTTGATTTATCGGGTTCCGCGCTTTGACATTGCGGGGAAGGCGAGGCTTCGGGCAACTGAGAAGTACTATGCGGTGGATCACGGTTTTCGTGAAACGCTCGGCCTTTCGAACCAGGCCGACATTGAGCTGACCCTCGAAAACATCGTGTGCGTGGAGCTGCTTGCGCGCGGGTACGAGGTAAGTGTCGGAAGAGCCGGCGCGCGCGAGATTGACTTCATCGCCCGCAAAGGTTCCGACACTGAGTACTTCCAGGTGAGTTACCTGCTCGGCAGCCAAAACACCGTCGACCGCGAGTTCGGTGCCTTTCGCGGGGTTACCGACAACTTCCCGAAAACCGTGCTGAGCATGGACCAGTTCGACATGAGCCGCGACGGGATCCAACACAAAAACATTATCGAGTGGCTTGTCGAGCCCTCACCGTTGCACAGCTAGGTGTCATCGCCTAGCCTGAATACCAACATGACCGGTACCGCTACCCATTTTGGTGGGAGCCCAGGGCCGGTCTTTGTTTTTCTCGATCTAGCCGTCATGCTCCTGTAGCCAAATGAGGCCACCCAGCGCGCTGGGGCCGTGGCATTATTTAGGTAATCGTTCAGCCCGCTTCGACCATCAGGTTGGAGACGGGCTGGATTTCTTTCGAGGCATGAAAACCCGATGAAGAAGATCAAAAATCCCACCACGGTTGAAGTGCAGATTGCCCTCATGCGCTCACGAGGGATGGAGCTCAACGAATCCCTAGCAAGGCAGTGGCTGTCTAGCGTCTCTTACTACAGGCTGTCCGGGTATTGGTACGCCTACCGGATTCTCCCAGAGCCTGAAGACCCCAAACAGCCGCAACGCGCCGACAGCTTTGTGCGAGGCACGAAGTTCGAAGAAATAGTCGCTCTCTACGAATTCGACCGTAAAATGCGCACACTTATTTACGATGGGATTGAGCGGATTGAGGTTGCGCTACGTGCACGGATCGGCGAACTACTCGTCGCGAAAGGAGCCTTATCTTACAAAGATCCAGGTATCTTTCGTGAGGATTTCCGGCATCAAGACTGGCTAGAGACTGCTGAGAAGCGTGTGGATCGCGAGCGAAAACGTAACCGCGCTGTGGCTCACTACAGTGTCAACTACGGGGATTACCCATTCTGGGTTCTTGCTGATGTCCTTGATTTTTCCGATATTTCCATCCTCTTTGATGGCCTCACTCTTGATGATCAGCGGAGTATTGCACACAGTTTCGGTTTCTTTGGCGACGTCGATCGATTGAACTCTAAGCAGAAGAAGAGCTACTACAACCAAGATCCCCTCGCTCGATGGTGCGAACAACTCACCGTTCTGCGAAACACAGGTGCACATCACGGCCGCGTATGGAACCGCCACTTCACCCCGGCAGCGACGAATGCTTTCCGAACGATACAAGAACTGTCTTGTCTCCCGAAGGGGCAAAGTGAACGGCTCTTCGGCGCTCTCACTGCCATAGCATTCATGCCTCGGAGCGTCTCTCCGGGATCCACCTGGGTAAAAAACTCATAGACTGATTGCGGAGGAATATGAGCCCCTGGAACTACGGAAAATCGACGAGATGGGTTTCCCTGATGACTGGAATGGAGTCTCCAGTAGCTAGAACGTGGCTTCCTCGCCATCCCTAAGGGTTGAGGTTGAACACCTCAACAAATGGATCAAGCGGCCCACGAATCCTGGCGTAGTCTTGGCGCTTATTCTGCCCATAAAGAGTTAGTCGCACATGGTGAGGCTTGATGACAAGCCACATCGACGAGCGACAAAACAGCTACAGAAGCAATTGCTATACCAAGGCCTACCGCATTTCAGAGTAGACCGCGGGGCGGCGTGGATCTGTACGAATGTCAGTGCTGCGGGCTACTGTGAGTTCTATGGTTCCCGGTTCGGAACCATAAGGCGCGGAACAACCTCCGCAGCCAAGCACTGTGACAAGGAGTTTCACGGATGAACAAAGAGCAGCAGCGTGCCGCGCTCCACAAAACCATCTGGCAGGTCGCGAACGATCTACGCGGATCAGTTGACGGCTGGGACTTCAAATCCTATGTGCTCGGCGCACTGTTTTATCGTTTCATCTCGGAAAACCTCACCGCGTTCATCAACAAGGGTGAGCGCGAAGCCGGCGATCCGAACTTTGATTACGCAAAGCTCTCTGACGAAGACGCAGAGTTCGCCCGTCCGAGCATCGTCAACGACAAGGGCTTTTTCATCTTGCCGTCCGAACTGTTCGAAAACGTCAGGAAGCGAGCAGAAAACGACCCGAACCTCAACGAAACTCTCGAGGCGGTGTTCCGAGACATCGAAGCTTCTGCGGTGGGGGCCCGAAGCGAACACGACATCAAAGGTCTGTTTGACGACTTCGAGGTCAACCACTCACGCCTTGGCAACACCGTTGCGCAGCGAAACGCAAAACTCGTGAAGCTGTTAAACGCGATTGGGGATCTCCCTCTCGGCGGTGAGTACGCAGACAACTCCATTGACCTGTTCGGCGACGCTTATGAGTTCCTCATGCAGATGTACGCCTCCAACGCCGGTAAATCCGGGGGCGAGTATTACACCCCGCAAGAGGTTTCAGAACTGCTCGCCCACATCGCCATTGACGGTAAGAAGCGTGTGAACCGAGTGTATGACCCGCTCGGTGGATACAACACCGTATT
>NZ_KV793363.1:0-3630 GCF_001808465.1 Trueperella sp. HMSC08H06 | reverse complement strand
AGCCTTATCGACTGTGATCGCGACCTGCTACCTCAAAGGGGTTTCCACCCGCCGAATGAACGATCTGGTGGCAACACTTGGGATTTCCAACATGTCGAAATCCCAAGTCTCACGCATGTCAGAAGAACTCGACGAGATGGTCGAAGACTTCAAAAACCGCCCCCTGAACCCCGGCGGGTACGCCTACCTGTCCTGCGACGCATTGACGATCAAAGTGCGTGAAGGCGGCCGGGTGGTCAAATGCTGCCTACTACTTGCCACCGGTGTCAACGCCGACGGCTACCGCGAAATACTCGGCATGCATGTCGCCACCGCGGAATCCAACGCGTCGTGGAAAGGCTTCTTCCAGGACTTAAAAGCCCGCGGGCTTCGTGGTGTCTTCCTTATCACCAGTGACGCCCACGAAGGCATCCAGCACGCCATTTCCGAAGTGCTGCCCGATGCGTCCTGGCAACGGTGCCGGTGGAGTGCCTCAGGTTTTTAGGTGCAGGTGACTTGAGTGTTGTCCATTGATGTCCTGCCCGGTGGGTAGGGGGAATGGATGAATGGTGAAGAAGTTTAGTAAACACACTCCTGAGCAGATTTTTCGCAAGCTTGATAAGGCCCGCGAACTCAGAGAATCAGGGTCGACCACCGCTCAGATCTTGACCGAGCTGGGTATTAGCGAAGCGACGTTGAACAGGTGGCAGGCGACGTATGGTGCGATGAGCAGGAGCGAGGCGAAAGAGTTGCAGCGTCTGCGCGATGAGAACACGCACCTGAAACGGCTACTGGGTCAGGCCGAGCTGGAAAAAGCAGCATGGAAGGAATTGGCAGAGGGAAACTTCTAGGCCCGGCTCGCCGTCACGATGCCGTGTGGCATCTGGTCGAGCTGGGCTATTCCCAGAGACTGGCATGCAAGGTTGTTGGGCTCTCACGCTCAGCCTACCGGCGCGCTAGAGACCGCGATCATGGGCCTGATAAGTATGCGGGTCTGCGTCAGTGGATGCATGAGTTCGCTAAGGATCACCGCCGGTGGGGACACCGGCGCGTCTGGGTCAAGGCTCTTGGCCTGGGCTACGGGGTGTGCCGGGAAACATTCCGCCGCTTATGGCGCGAAGAAGGCCTGCGCGTGTTGCCACGGAAGAAGCGCAAACGCGTCGATGGTAGCGGCTGGGTGGATGTGCCTGCGGGGCAATACCCGGGTGATGTGTGGGCGCTGGATTTCCAGTTCGACTCGACCTGGCACGGCAAGACGATCAAGATCTGCAATATTATCGATGAATATACCCGCGAACACCTCGCCTTCGCAGTCGATAAGAAACTTGATGCGGGCTCGGTCATCGAGCTGCTCGACCTAGCCTCGCTCGCACATGGCGGACGCCCGCGGGTGATCCGGATGGATAACGGGCCCGAGTTCATCGCTCATGCGCTCCAGGAGTGGGCAGCCGAGGATGAGACGATCCAGGCGTTCATCCCACCAGGCCAGCCCTGGCATAACGGGTTCGTTGAGTCTTTCCATAACCGGATGCGAGACGAGCTCCTCGAAGACAACAGTATCGAGGACCTTGATCACGCCCGAACCCTCGTGGCACAGTGGTCACACCGGTACAATACCTTCCACCCGCACTCTTCCCTGGGCTACCTCAGTCCACGGGAATACGCGGAACAATGGAAACAAGAAAACACGGTCAACGCTTAAACCACGTGGACCTAATTCTTAGGCCACCCCACCCCCCCCAGCTTGGCCTGCTGGGTTTCGAGCTCGCGAGTGTTATACACGGTTTTGTCGAGCAGGTGCATGGTGTCATCAAGCACGTCAACACGTGATAGAAAGACCCCCGGACGGGTCTAGTCGCTAGCAACACAAACAAATTCAATCGCTTATTGTTTAGATGTTCTCTTGAAGATACCCCTTGAGTGGACGCAAACGACGGTTTGGTGGGCGCAAACACCTGGTTCGACCTAGTTTTAGCAAACTTTTTGACTGCAAAACTGTCTAAGGGCTACTGCCGTCGATCATTCGCGCTCAAAGCAAACGCAGCCCGGAATATCTCCATGCCGCGTAGGCAAAAAGTTGACCCAACTAGCCGGTTGCGAGTTTTTTAATTGAATAATTAGGTTCACCTAAGCTAATTCAGGTAGTATTTTGTTGTGTCAAAGAATCCTTCCATTCCGCAAAGTGATCGCTCTACAAAAACCGCCGCCGGGCATTGGGTGCTGGCGCGCGCCGGGAAACGGGTCTTGCGTCCCGGTGGCCTGAAGCTCACCACGCGCATGCTGGATAAAGCAGATATTTCCGGCCGCGAAGTGGTGGAATTCGCCCCAGGTTTGGGGCGAACAGCGAAACTCATAGTCGACCGCGGCGTTTCCTCATATGTAGGAGTCGACCAAGATCCCGATGCCGTCGCAAACGTGCAAGACGTCGTCACCCCGCATGGCGGAAAGGTTATTAACGCGCAAGCCCAGAACACCGGCCTGCCAGACGCCTCGGCTGACGTAGTGATTGGCGAAGCCATGCTGACGATGCAGGGCGAAAAGGGCAAGGACGAGATCGTGGCCGAAGCGTTTCGGCTGCTCGCTCCAGGCGGCTGCTACGCGATCCACGAGCTTGGGCTCACCCCCAACGATATTGACGCCCAGCTTGCCGACAACTTGCGTAAGCAGTTGGCCCAGACGATTCGCGTCAACGCCCGCCCGCTAACAGAAAACGAATGGTGCAAGGTGCTTGAAAACGCTGGCTTTACCATCGAATGGGTTGGTTTCGAGCCGATGGCGTTGCTATCGCCGCGACGCAATCTAGCCGACGAAGGGCTGCTCGGGGTAGCGCGCATTATCAAGAATGTTCTCCGCGACAAGGATCTACGCCAGCGTATTTTGACCATGCGCGCCACGTTCAACGAATACAAAGATCAGCTCACCGGAATCGCGGTCGTTGCCCGCAAACCCAAGACGCAAGAAGACTGAAGAAAGAACACCAGAAATGAGTGACCCCAAACCCCTCCCGACGGCCATGCTCGGCTTCATAGACAACCTCGCCGACCGCATCGAATACGCAGAAAATTCCACCGTCTCAAAGACGCTTATGCAGGCAGAAGGCGTTAACGTCGTGCTGTTCTCTTTCGACAAGGACGAGGAGCTCTCGGAACACACCGCGGCCATGCCCGTAATAGTGCAAGCCCTAGAAGGCGAACTAGAAATCACCGGCGACGGCAAGACCGTCATATTGAAGCCAGGAGGCCTGGTTCACTTCACGACGAGACTCCCCCACGCGGTAAAAGCCCTGACCAGGGCAAAAATGGTGCTCTACATGCTCAAGTAGAGCGGATGGCAGTTCGGGGGCACAGTCTCTCGCGCCCGTCCCTAAATCTATTCACGCGGTTTTCTCACGACTAGTAGGTTCAGAACCTACTAGTCGTGAGAAAAACTTATATTCCCATCTAAGTGCTCAGCATCTCGTTAGGTCTTACTTCCTAATGGAACCGAAGCCCCAGTTTCCGATAGAGATCGAACGGGCCGAAGTAACTCACGTTCATGGCATCACAGGCATCCGGAATCTTAATCTTCCTCTTCGAGTTGGGCGCCGGTTGCTCTGAAGTAACTACAAGACACTTTCTGCTATGGGTTGCGTCCCTTAGTGTGGTGTAACGC
>NZ_KV793362.1:0-29481 GCF_001808465.1 Trueperella sp. HMSC08H06 | reverse complement strand
CATCAACCGTGCCATCCGTGTCCTTCTTCGTGAACGTCGGAGAAACGGTCACAGGATCGCCACCGGCGACAGCGGTCGAATCGGCGTAAGCCGGCTCGAACAGCTGAGCAAGCGAACAACCATTCTCATCGACCTTCTCGCCCTTCGGCGTATCCGGGCACTGATCCTCACCCGGCTTCGGGTTATCCGGATCAGCCGGATCCGGAACCCCATCGCCATCCGAGTCGCCGGCAACCACCGGCAACGGAACAATATCCGTAACGTCCTTGGTTTCCGTCCCATTCGGAGTCTCGCGCGTCACGGTGTAGGTGACGGTGACGTTCGGCTGTTGCTCGTCAGCGGTGACGATCTCGGTCGGAGTGCCGGTGATCGTCTTCGTGTCTGCGTTATAAGTCAGACCCGCGGGCAGGTTGTCCACCGACTTGATCTCGCCCAGCGTGTAGCCGGAGTCCTCAAATCCGGTCGGCGTGACTTCCTGGTTGTATTCGGTGCCGCGAACGCCCGCCATGAGCGGGGTGTCCGTGACAACGACGATGTAGGTGCGCGCAAGACGGACGTCGACGGGGTCGGCGCCATCGCGCGGAACGGAAGCGTTTCCAGTCACCTTCACGAGGAAGCGGCCGGTCTCGGTCGGCTTGCCCGTGATCTTGCCGGTGTCGGGATCCATGCTCAGGCCGTCAGGCAGGCCGTCAGCGGTGAGCCCAGAGAGGGTCGTCCCGTCCGGTGCCTTGGGAAGTGCTTCCTCATCGTAGTCGGAGTACTTCGAGCCCCACGGCAGCTCGGTGCCGCGCGTGGCGAGGAAAGCGTCCGAACCGAGAGACGCACCCCTCTGACCATCGTTCACGCCGTACAGGGTGGCGGTGTAGACCGTGTCGGCGGTCAGGTCGGCGGGGACCTGGTAGTCACACGAGGCAAGGCTCAGGTTCGTGTCCGGCGTGAGACCCGTACACTCGTGGACCTGGTTTCCCTTTTGGTCCGTCCAGACGATGTCGTAGGTGAGGTTCTCGTTCGTCAGCACGCCGCCGGTGTACGTCTTGGCGGTGTCGCCAGGCGCGGCAGGGTTGAGCTGGGTGTCGTAGTTGACGACGTCGAACTCGAGTGGCGCCGGGGACAGAAGGATGTCCGCCAAAGTCACACTGTCGATCGTGCCGCCGACGGCGAATCCAACCTGGCCGAAGTTGGCACCGTTCCAGGTTCCGCGCCCATCGACACGCTGCCAGCGCTGGATCGACCACGGCGACATGACGCCAACGTTGTTCGGAAGATCAACCGGGGCGACGTACATCCAGTCCCAGTTGGTGTGCTTGGATTGCAGGTTACCGTTCAGGAACGAGCCCGTGTCCCACGAGTCGGCCAACTTATGACACTTATCACCAGTGATGCCACAGGCGTTAGCCGAGTTTCCGTAGATGCCACGGAAGTACAGCTGGTACTTCCCGTCCGCGCCCGTCGTTGCGGTGACGGTCTCTGCAACCCAAGTGGGATCAGCCTTAATCTGCTCGCTGATCCAGGCCTGCAGCGAGTTCTCGTCGGTCGCGGTCCAGCCGTTTCCACGCAGGGTCTTGCCCGCGAAGGCCGCAGCAGCGTGCACCTTAATCGCGGCGACCGCCTCATCGCTGAGGTAAGATCCCTGGATCGTGATTCCAGAGAGCGGGTAGTCCGCTCCGCCCTGGTAGAGCATCGACGTGGAGAAGTCTATGGCGCCGTTGGGAACGTTTGCGTTCCAGAACACGGTTCCGCCAACAGAGCCATCAAGACCCTTGCCGACGTTATTACCCTCGCCGGAAACAGCCCAATCATTACGATCCGGCTTGGCCAGGACGTTGTCCGTGTTCTTGGCATAGTTAATGTAGACGCCGCGGATGGAGGACTTTCCGGAATCCCAGGTCGCCATCACAGTGTTATCAAGCGTGGGATCAGCGGGTAGCCACGACGTTGCGTAGTGGTTGATGAGCCGGTAATCGGCCTTGGTTCCGTCAGGAAGCTCGGCCCAGATGCGAACCTTCTCCCGCCAACCGAGGCGCGAGTCGTTGCCCGCGAGATCCTTCGTGCCGGGGGCGCCGACGTCGACCCGCCCCTCGAAGTAGCGCACGCGCCCGATCGAATCAAAGTAGGGCTTCATGTCGATCGAGAAGTTACCCTGAGCGTCCGCAGTGGAGTAGTAGATCGGGGAGTAGCTGTAGGGGAAGTCAGCGTTGCCGGCGCCCTCTCACCACTGCACGTAGACCTTCACACCCTCGATGGGTCCGGTGTACTCAAAACCGGTGTTATTCGATGCGTAGGATTCGATGAAACGCGTCGTGCCCGACACGGTGTAGGGAGCATTTCCCTTCCCCGTCGACTCGATCGCCGTCCCAGTCGACCGTACGGCCGTAGTTCCACCGGAACCGTCAGGAGCGGGGGCCGCTACGGCGCCCCCTCCTGCAAGCCCGGTAGCGATGATTGCCGTTGTGCCTACGACAGCCATCGCCTTCCTTACTATCCGAGAGATCACAAATCTCTCCTTCCTCTCAATTTGGATTCGAATTGAGCTCGTTCACTGCCCAATCGGTGCGTACATCAGTAGAATCGTGAATCACTTGCCTAATGGGCAACCTGTGGCAACCAAAAGACTCGCCTTGAGAGCCCCCTCCCCCACAAAACCATACGATAGCCATGCGCATGAAATTAGCGCTGGATTGATTCCAGTATACTAAGTGCCGCCGTCGCAGATCCAGCATTGCCGTCAAAACGGACAAAATCACAGCTCAGAGCCCTGTCCGACATCTCACATACCAAACAGGGCACTGAATCCACGGGAAACCCTTACTAATAACAGGTGATATAGTGCGTTCCGCGTCACACCGGCGCTGACAGCTCGCGCCCCTCATCGATCGCGCTACGAGTCCAGGCTGGCTTATCTCGGTTCGGGCCGCTGGCCGGTTCAACCGGCCGCGAATTAAGAAAACCCGGACGATTGTGGGGCGACCTCACCATAAACGAAGATCGCCCCACAACCGTCCAGTCCGCTTTAGTCGCCGTGTACCTGCGCCCCGCGGATCACGGCGCGGGCCGCCCGCACCAGCTCCCCGTCCGTCACCGACCGCACGCTCTGCCCCCCACCCGGGCCGGTCGGGCCCGTAGGGATCTGGCGGCGGGCCGACATGTGAAACTCCTCGACCCCGGCCTCACGCAGGGCAGGAATCGCCTCCAGGGCCACGCCCCCGCCAGCCATGACCGTGACACCCGCACCCAGCCGATCCAACTCGGCCTTCAACTGCGCGAGCACGGGAGCGCCGTCACCGGCACGGGACTTGCCGCCCGAGCTCAGCACGCGCGTCACGCCGCCCACCTCTGCCAGCTGGCGCGCCACCTCCGCCGGGCCGACCCCGGCGCCAAACAGCACATCCACGCACCGGTGAACCACCACGTCCACCTCCGGGTTGCGCTCCCTGGCCACCTCGGCCCACTGGCGCAGCCGCGCCACGTCCAGCTCAAGGCCCGCAGGCCCCTCGCGCAACGCGCCCACCACCACGGCTGCGGCCCCGCGGGAGACCACCCACCGCACGTCGTTGGCGATGACCGCGGCCTCGGCGTCGTCGTAAACGAAGTCACCCGCGCGCGGACGGACGAGCACGCAAACGGGGATGCCCTCCACTACGCACGCCTCCACCATCGCAAGCGACGGGGTCAGGCCCCCGACCTCCAGGGCGCTGCACGCCTCCACCCGGTCGGCGCCCGCCTCCCGCGCAATCCGCGCGCCCGCGGCGTCCTGCACTGCAATCTCTAGCACGTGACCTGTGCCTCCCACTCAAAACCTTCATCAAAAGGATACATCGGGCGGTCGATGCGCGAATGACCCAGCCGCACCAAATCTTGATCCACACCGCCCGGCGTGAGCGCCATCTTCCACGCCGCCGCCATCTCATACAGGTCAGGTTCGAGGTAACCGATCTTCACCACCACCACGTCCGCCTCGCGCGGCTTGAGCCCCGCGATCGTAAACGCCTCCTCGGTGGCGTACTGCATGCGGTTCTGCGTCACGACGACGACCGCGCCGCTCGGCCCGCCCTCCCCCAACGGCCTCAACACGGCGACCTCGCCCGCCCGCGGGTCGACGGCCAGGTTCTCCACCTGCACGCTCAGGGCCAGCGTGCCCGGCTCGCGGGCGTCAATCTTCCCGCCGAGCTGCACCTCGATCCGGGCGCCCACGCCCGCCTCGGCCGCGAGCGCCACCGTGGCGGCGTCGTGAATCGAGGCAAAGATCGCGGACAGCTCGCCGGCCGCCACCGGCTGGAAGGTCAAGAGACGCCAGAGGGCGAAGGTGACGTCATCAGCGCCGCCGGCACCCGGATTGTCACCCGTGTCGGAGATGAAGGTCGGGCGGGCGGCCGTCCGCGCCCACTCCAAGCAGCCGTCCATCGAGTCCACCGGCGCCACGAAGCCAAACTCCTCATGGCGGGCCCAGATCTCCCGCGCGTAATCACGGGCCACCCCGGACACCCGCTCCTGGTCATCGCCCGTGACCACCACCGCCGCCTTGCACCGCGGCTGGTCCGCCCAGGCGAACCCGATCCAGAAACCCACATCCAGGATCCCCGGCATCGCCTCCAGATGCGGAATGCGCCCATAGAGGGAAGCGGCCGGCTCAAGGCGAGTGGATGTGCGTTCACCCGGCAAAAGAAAAGGCATGTGCACCAGCGCCTTCGCCGGCTTGCCGAGCCCGCTCAGCAAGCGCGTGACGAGATTCTTCATCGCGCGTCGGCGGGATTCGAGGGCGTCGACGTGCGGGGCCTCCCGGTAGGTGGTCAGCAGGTCACACCCCGCGAACAGCGCCTCGGAGACATTTCCATGCAGATCTGTGGACAGGGAGACCATCGGCTCCGGCCCGATCACGGCGCGGATCGCGGTGATCAGGTCGCCCTCGGCGTCGTCGAGCCCCGCTACGCTCATGGCGCCATGGACGTCAAAGAAGAAGCCATCAAGCGGCGCTTGGTCCGTAAGGGCGGCGAGCCCGTCCAAGATCTCCGCCTTCCATACCTCATACGTGGCCCGCTCCAGCACGCCACCGGGCAACGCTCGCGCGTGGAAGATTGGAAGCCACGTCACCGCCTTGCTCCACGTCTCGTGGATCCAGCCGTAGCGCCCCAGCACCTCCTCACCGCGCGTGATCTCGAAGTCCTCCGCCACCGCCGGCTGCGGCGAGAACGTGGATGACTCGATGTGGATACCTGCGATTGCGATGCGCATGACTTACCTTTCAACGATGAGAGCGACGGGGAAAGAGGAGGTCGGCGCCGGGCACGACGCCGGGATACGGCTACCGTCCGGGGCGAGCCAGAAGGCGCGCGCAAGGTCGGCGGCGCCAGCCGAGCCGGCGGCCTCGCCTTCGCGGACGAAATAGGCCGTCGCGCCCGGAGTGAGCAGGGAGAAGGGCGCAGGCCCGGGCGTAGAGGCGTAGATGTAGCGCCCGTAGGTCCTCATCCACTCACCGAGCTCGGCAATCACGCGGGCCTGGTACGGGTCGAGCGAGCCGTCGGCGCGCGGGCCCACATTGAGCAGGAGGTTGCCGCCGTGGGAGGCGACGTCGACGAGTAGCCAGGCCGCCTCGGCTCCGCTGAGCCGGTCGGCGGGGTTGTCGTTGCGGTTGTACCCAAACGAGCGGTTCAGGCCGCGAGTAGACTCCCACATTTCCGGAAGCGGTTCGTCCACCTGCGTGTACTCGCGGGTCAGGTAGCCATGGAAGGGGATCCCCCAGCGGTCGTTGATCGTGGCCTCATGCTCGGCCAGATAGCGGGTGAGGATGGCGGACAAACCCCACTCCTCCGGCCCCTTGCCGGCGTCGGGCCAGTCGATGTCGTTCCACAAAAGGTCTGGATGGAAGCGGTCGATCAGCTCGCTCAGCTGGCCGGCGGCATAGCGGGCAAAGGCCTCGTCATTGCGACGAAAGGCGAAAAGGTCCTCGTCCGAGCGGATGGGCGGGAGGTGCGACACGTGCCAGTCGAGCGCGCCGGAGAAGTACAGGCCGAGCCGGGCGCCGGCCGCCCGGGTGGCGTCCGCGACCACGGAGATGACGTCCGGGCCACCACGCGAGACGGAGGAAAACGGCGTCGTTGCCGTGTCCCACAGGCAAAAGCCGTCATGATGCTTCGTGGTCGGCACGATGTAGCGCCCGCCCGCCGCCACCAACGTGGCGACCAGGTTGGCCACGTTCTCCGGCGAGGGCGCAAAGCGAAAGGCGAGGTCCTCGTAGCTGGTGCCGACCCCGAAGGTCTCCTCATGCCACGTCGCACACGGCGAGCCAGGGATGCGCACCGTATTGGCGTACCACTCCGCATACTCGTGATAGTCGTAAGCCAGCTCGGGCGGCGTCTTGCGGCCCGCCTCGCGCCGGTAGGCCCAACCCGGCATCGAATAGATACCCAGGTGGATAAAGAAGCCGAGCTTAGCCTCCGTGAACCACTGCGGCACTTCGTGTGCCGGGTAGGTGGTGCGGGCGGCCAAGTCTGCAGGGCCGGTTCGATGTTCAAACGTGTTATCCATAATCTCTCCCGTCACTGCACCGGAGCGCTGACCACCAGGTCATGGGCGCTGCGGGCTATCCCCGTCAGCGCCGAATTCGCGCCCAGGCTCGCCGCCTCGATCCGTAGCCGTTCCGTCGCCATCGGCACCGCCGAGCCCAGCAGCGAAACCCGAAACGCGTTCATGAAAGCGGTCAGCTCGCTCATCGCCCCGCCCACCACCACGTCACAGGGGTTGACGAAACTAATCAGCGGCCCGAGCGCCTTACCCACCAGCATCCCCGAATTGCGGATCAGCTGGGTGATGTGCGGGAACTGATTCTGGCCCGCCTCCACCAGCTCCGCCATCGAGCCCAGCTCCATGAACTGCGCCGCGTCCCGGCGAATTGCCGCGCCCGACGCCACGGTTTCCAAGCAGCCCGACTTCCCGCACCCGCACACAAACGGCGAATCCTCCACCACGCGCGCATGGGAGACGTCGCCAGCGATGCCCATCCCGCCCGTGTAAATCTTGCCGTCGATCACCAGCGCGCCGCCGATCCCGGAACCGGCCTTAATGTAGAGCAGTGGCTGGTGTTCCGGGCCGCGCACACTCGCCTCGCCAAGCGCCGCCGCCCGCGCGTCGTTCTCCACCACGCAATCCACGTCCGCCAGCTCGGCAACGATCGCACGCACGTCGGCGTCGTGCCACCCCGGCATGCGCGAGGGCAAGACGATGCGCCGTGTGCTCGCGTCAACCGGGCCGGGAACCGCGATGCCGGCAGCGAGGATGTCGGCGCCGGGAAACTCGCGGTCGCGCAGTTCGCGCCACAGGTCCACCAGGAGTTGGAGGACAGGGCGCGGGCCGGGGGCGAGGTCGATCGGCACCTCCTGCGCCTCCACGATCGGGCCGACGTGATCGGAGAGCGCGTAACGGATGTGGCTTGTGCCGATTTCCGCGGCCGCAACGAGCACGGGCGGGGCGATGCTCTCCAGCTGGGTGGAGCGCCGGCCGCGAGCGGGGGAGGCGGGTTCCACCTCGCGCACGCGCTCCTGGCTGACCAGCGAGCGGGCAATGTTCGACGCCGTCGACGACGACACGCCGAGCTTCTCGCTCAGGTCCGAACGGTTCTTGGCCGCGCCTGCGCGAATGAGCCGGTAGGCGGACTCAAGCAGATCGGGGCTCACAGTAGCAAAACCCTGTTCGCTAGCCATGGATGCCTCACTTCATCGACGACGGTTGTGTTTCCTATATCACCACTAAGATCCAAACAACGCAATTGATTTTCTAAACTGGCAAGAGGTTTTCCAAAAACCCCACACTCTGGATCACATCCTGCTATTTTGGAAACAATCCCAGGGTTTGTGCCACACGGCACAAAACGTGAGTCAAAGGAGGCACACATGACCCGCGCATCACGGCGAGCTAGCATCGTCGCCACCGTGGCAGGCGTCGCCCTGCTCCTGTCCGCCTGCGGCAGTGGAAGCTCGTCCACACCCTCAGGCGCCACCAATCCATCAGGCTCCGCCGCCGGTGACGGATCGACCGTCACCGTCGCCATGGACACCCCCACGTGGATCTTCCCCATCTCCGCCCCCGGCAAGACGCAGGGCGAAAACGGCATCTTCATCGAGATGCTCTACCCCTCGATGTACTCCTTCACCCTCGACGGTGAGCACGCCTACAACATCGACGAAAAGCGTTCCATCGCCAACATCCCCGAGATCAGCGACGACGGGCTGACCTACACCATCACCCTCAAAGATCGCACCTGGTCCGACGGCGAAAAGCTCACCACCAAGGACATCGACTTCTGGTACAACCTTGTCCTCAACAACAAGGCCGATTGGGCCTCCTACCGCGAAGGCGGCTTCCCGGACAACGTCACCAGCTTCGAGATCGTCGACGACAAGACCTTCACCATCACCACCACCGAGCCCTTCTCCGGTGGCTACTTCGTGGGCAACCAGCTCAACTCCGTGCGGCCCATGCCCGCACACGCCTGGGCCAAGACCTCCGACGACGGCGAGATCGTCGACTTTACCGATCCGCAAAACGCCAAGGACATCTATGCCTATCTGCGTAGCGCCGCCGAGGATCCGGCCAACTACGCCAGCAACGCCCTGTGGCAGACCGTCTCCGGCCCCTGGAAGCTGACCTCCTACACGCCGTCCGGCGAGGTCGAGCTCGCCGCCAACGACTCCTACGACGGCACCGACCCGGCCACCTTCAGCCATGTCATCTACAAGCCCTTCACCTCCGACGACGCCGAATTCAACACCCTGCGCGCCGGCGGCATCGACTACGGTTACATCCCCGCCGGCAACATCTCCCAGCGGGACTACATCGAAGGTCAGGGCTACACCGTCTCCCCGTGGTACGGCTGGTCCATCACCTACATGCCGTTCAACTTCAACCACCCCAAGTCCGGGCCGATCTTCGCCCAGAAGTACGTGCGCCAAGCCATGCAGCAACTGATTGACCAGGAGACCATCTCCAAGGTCATCTGGAAGGGCATGGCGGCCCCCACCTGCGGGCCAGTCCCGCAGGAGCCCGGCGCCGCCGGCACCACCGAGGGCTGCGCCTACTCCTTCAATCCCGACGCCGCCCGAAAACTGCTCGAAGATCACGGCTGGGCCATCAACCCCGACGGCGTGACCACCTGTGAAAAGCCCGGCACCGGCGCCGGCCAGTGCGGCGAAGGAATCGAGGCGGGCGCAGAAATGCGCTTCACTCTTATCTCCCAGTCCGGCTTCACCGCCACCCACGACATGATGGCGGAGCTGAAGTCCCAGTTCGGCAAGCTCGGCATCGTGCTGGAGATCCAGGAGGTTCCCGACTCGGTGGCCGTCTCGCAGGTGTGCAAGAAGGACGACCCCAACTGTGAATGGGATCTATCCTTCTTCGGCTCCGAAGGCTCCTGGTACTACCCGCCCTTCGCCTCGGGCCAGCGCCTGTTCGCCACCGGCGCGCCGGTTAACCTCGGCGCCTACTCCAACCCGGAGGCGGATAAGCTCATCGACGCCACCCTCGTCTCCTCCGACGAGTCGGCAATGAAGGACTACAACGACTTCCTGGCCGAAGACCTGCCCGTCCTGTGGATGCCGAATCCGGTCAACCGGGTCTCGGCCTACAAGTCGGATATCTCCGGGATCGATCCGCAAGATCCGATGCTCGGCATGTACCCCCAAGATTGGACACGTAAGTAACACACGCTGACGGGCCGGCTGGCTTTCGCCAGCCGGCCCGCGAGGGGCAACTATGTGGCGATACATTCTTCAACGGCTCGGTCAGGCATTCGCGGTCATGCTCATCGTGACCTTCTTGACCTTCCTCCTTCTTCATCTTCTTCCCGGCGGCGCCGCCCGATCCGCGCTCGGCCTGGATGCCACGCAGGCGCAGATCGATGCCTACAACGCGCAGATGGGCTACGACCAGCCCTTCCTCACGCAGTTCGGCCTCTACGTCCAGCGCCTCCTGAGCGGCGACCTCGGATACTCCTTCCGGCTCAACCAGCCGGTAGCCGACGTCATCCTCCAGCGCCTGCCCAAGACCATCCTGCTGAGCCTTCTCGCCACCACCCTCGCCGTCATCATCTCCATCCCACTCGGCGCCATCCAGGCCGTCTACCGCAACACCAAGGTCGACTACGCCATCACCGGGATCGCGCTCCTGGCCTACGCCACCCCGCTGTTCTTCCTCGGCATCATCTTCATCGTGGTCTTCTCCCAGTGGTGGCCAATCCTTCCCCCGCAAGCCCCGCAAGGCTTCACGGTCGCCGAGATCCTCAGCCAATGGAAGGGCCTCATCCTGCCGGTGGTGACCCTCGCCGTCGTCGCCCTCGCCGCGTTCACGCGCTACGTGCGCTCCACGATGGTCGACAACCTCAACGAAAACTACATCCGCACCGCCAAGGCCAAAGGCCTTTCCCCCTCGCGCGTGACCATCCGCCATGCTCTGCGCAACTCCCTCTTCCCCGTGATCACGCTACTCGGCATGTACATCCCCGCCCTCTTCTCCGGCGCGCTCGTGGTCGAACAGCTCTTCAACTATCCCGGCATGGGCCTCATGTTCTGGCAGGCAACCCAGACCCGCGACTACCCCATCCTCCTGGCCTCCACCCTCATCGTTTCCCTCGCCACCGTGATCGGCGCCCTCATCGCCGACATTCTCTACGCCGTGGCCGATCCCCGCGTCCGACTTTCTGGAGGTGACAAATGAGTGAGTCCATCAACGACGCGGTGGCCGGCGCCCCCGCCTCAAGCCGCAGTTCCTCGAGCCACAGTGCCGGCGTTGCCGGAGGTGGATCCGGCGGTGCTGCCGTCGTCGTCGGCGACGCCACGCACGCACGGCGCCAACTCGGCATCGGACGCCAAGGCATAGCCGTCTTCTTCGAGAACAAGCTCGCCGTCCTCGGCCTGTGCCTCGTGGTCGCCCTCATTCTCTTTTCATTCGTTGGCCCCCTGATCTACCACACCGATCAGGTCCACACCGACCTCGCACACGCCTACCTCGCCCCCGGCGAGCTCGGCCACCCGCTCGGCACTGATTCCGTCGGCTACGACCAGCTCGGCCGTCTCATGCTCGGCGGGCAGACCTCCCTCATCGTGGGCCTGTGCGCCGGCCTGCTCGCCACCGCCTTCGGCACCCTCTGGGGAGCCGCGGCAGGTTTCATCGGCGGCTGGGTCGACGCCGTCATGATGCGCCTCGTCGACGCCCTCATGTCGATCCCCGCGCTATTCCTGTTCATGCTGATCGCCACGATCATCACCCCCACAGTCCCGCTACTCGTGCTCGTCATCTCCGCGTTCGCGTGGCTCAACCCGGCGCGCATGGTCCGTGGTGACTCCATCGCATTGCGCTCGCGCGAGTTCATCCTCGCCATGAAGGGCATGGGCGGCTCCCCGGGGCGGGCCGTGCGCACCCACATCGTGCGAAACTCCATCGGTACCGTCATCGTCAACGCCACTTTCCAAGTCGCCGACGCCGTCCTGTACGTCGCCTACCTATCCTTCCTCGGACTGGGCGTTCCGCCGCCCGCAGCCAACTGGGGCGGCATGCTCTCCTCCGGCCTGTCCGAGGTCTACTCGGGCAACTGGTGGCTGATCCTTCCCCCCGGTATCGCGATCATCGTCCTGGTGCTTGCCTTCAACTTCGTTGGTGACGGCCTGCGTGACGCCTTCGAAGTGCGCTTGAGGAAGAGGTAGACATGGATACCCTGCTATCAATCGAGGACCTCTCGGTTCGCATCCCCCGCCGAAAAGACGAGGTTCAGCCGCTGTCCGGCGTCAACCTGACAGTCGGACGCGGGCAGACCCTCGGCATCGTCGGCGAATCCGGCTCCGGAAAGACCATGACGGCGCTCGCCCTCATGGGCCTCCTACCCTCCAACGGGTACGTCTCCTCCGGGCAGATCACCCTGGACGGCAAGGCGCTTGTGGGGATGGACGACGCCGAGTTGCGTCGCCTACGTGGCACCGAGGTGGGCATGATCTTCCAAGATCCCATGACCTCCCTCAACCCCACGATGACCATCGGCGACCAGATCGGCGAACCGCTGCGCGTCCACCACTCGGCGTCGAAGAAGGAGGCCTACGAGGCGGCCATCGACATCATGCGGCGCGTGGGGATGCCCCGACCCGACAAGATCGTCGGCGACTACCCCCACCAGCTCTCCGGTGGCATGCGTCAACGCGCGATGATCGCCATGGCCCTCATTTGCCGGCCCAAGCTCCTCATCGCCGACGAACCGACCACCGCCCTCGACGTCACCACCCAGATGCAGATCCTCGACCTCATCGACGACGTCAAGGACGAGTTCGGCTCCTCCGTCATCCTCGTCACCCACGACCTCGCGGTGGTAGCCGGGCGAGCGGACTCCGTGGCCGTCATGTACTCGGGGCGCGTGATGGAGCAGGCCCCCTCGCGCGAGCTGTTCACCAACCCGCGCCACCAGTACACGCGCGCCTTGCTCGCTGCACTACCCGAGCGCGCCCACAACGCCGACGCCGAGCTGTACTCGATCCCCGGCTCCCCGCTGGAGATCACCGAGGAGGTCACCGGGTGCCCGTTCGCGCCGCGTTGTGCCTTCGCCCAGGACGTGTGCCACACCGTGACACCGACGCTCGGGGAGGGCAGCCACAAGGTGGCCTGCCACTTCCCCGGCGGCAAGCCGCTTACCAACGAGCTACGGTCCGTGTCGCGCAACGATGCTCTCGATGAGAGCAAGCCGATTCTTCAGGTCAGCCACGTCTCGCGCAACTTCCCCGCCTACGGCGGCTCGCTCGTGCGGCGCAAGATCGGCACCGTCTCGGCTGTCTCCGACGTCTCCTTGACCATCTACGAGGGCGAGGTCTTCGGGGTGGTCGGCGAATCCGGGTGCGGCAAGTCCACGCTCGGCCGGCTCATCGCCGGGCTCGACGACGTCTCCGAAGGCGAGATCGAGGTGGGAGGCGTGCGACTCTGCGGCCTGCGCGGTAAGGAGCGGAAGAAGTTCCACGCCCAGGTCCAGATGATGTTCCAGGACTCCGCCGCCGCGATGGATCCGCGCATGCGGGTGGACGAGATCATTCTCGAGCCGCTCAACATTCAGAAGGTGGGCACCCGCGCCCAGCGCCACGACCGTGTGGCCGCTCTCGTGGAGCAGATCGGCCTACCACGCGACGCCCTTTCCCGCTACCCGCACGAATTCTCCGGCGGCCAGCTCCAGCGCATCGGGCTCGCCCGCGTGCTCGCGCTGAACCCGCGGCTGATCGTGTGCGACGAGCCGGTCTCCGCCCTCGACGTCTCCGTTCAGGCTCAGGTGCTTAACCAGATGCGGGCCCTGCAACAGCGCTACTCGCTGGCCTACGTGTTCATCAGCCACGACCTGTCGGTGGTCCAGTACATGTCCGACCGCATCGCCGTCATGTACCTGGGCAAGATCGTGGAGTACGGCGACGCCGACAGCGTCGCCCGCCGCCCACTCCACCCCTACACGAAGGGGCTGGTGGACGCCGTCCCCCGCATCGAGGACGCCTTCACCGAGGAGGTCTCCCGCCTCAAGATCGACGGCGAGACCCCCTCCGCGATGGATCCGCCCAGCGGCTGCCGCTTCCGCACCCGCTGCCCCTTCGCCCAGGACATCTGCGCGGCGCAGGAGCCGGCGCTGCGAAAGCTCCGTACAGGGCAGGGCAACGACCAGTTTGTGGCCTGCCACTTCCCGCTGGTGGACGGCGTGCAGGCCCGAGTCACGTCGGCTATTGCTGGGTCGGGGCCGGGTGTTGCCGGGCGGGCGTAGGCTCTGAGTTTGAGTGTCCCCGCAGGCCGCTTCACCGCGGCCGCCCGGAAATCCCGCGCGCTCTGCCGGCCTGCCCCGACACTTCACGTGAACATACCGGCCACCGATCGCTATACGCGCCCGGCAGGCCCCAGATTCCTGAGTTGCGTCGGCCGCGGGTCTCCGGCTGTGGTCGAGGGTCCCCGGCTGCGGCCGGGGACCCTCGACCACCCCACGGTCACCGCGCGGTTGCGCCGAGGTCGGCCGCGCCGATGATTCCCGCGTCGTTGCCGAGGGAGGCCGCAACGATCTTCGCACACGGGAAGCCGCCCAGGCCCATCTGGCGGGTGTACTCCCGGCGCGTCGGCTCCAACAGCAGCTCCCCCGATTCGGACACACCGCCGCCAATAAGGAAGAGGTCCGGGTCGAAGATCATGCCAAGCGAGGCCATGCCGGCACCCAGCGCCGTGCCGATCTCCTCAAAGATTCCCAGCGCCACCGGGTCCCCCGCGAGCGCGAGGGGATCGACGTCGCGGGCCGTGGCCAGCCCGTTCGTGGCCGGCAGGCGTTCAGCCGCGAGCGCGTTCATCCGGCTACCCGAGCAGTACTGCTCCCAGCACCCCACACGTCCGCACCCGCACGGCAGTCCGCCCGGCTCGTAGGTGAAGTGCCCGAGCTCGCCAGCCAGGCCGTGCCTGCCCTCGAGCACCCGATCGCCGAAGATCAGCGCGCCTCCGATCCCGGTGCCCACCGTAATGGCCACCACCGAGTCATACCCTCGCGCCGCGCCGAATCGGTATTCGGCCCAAGCCGCGGCGTCGGCGTCGTTGACCAGGCCGACGGGAAGCCCAAGCGCTGAGGATAGCGGCGTGCGGACGTCCACGTCCGTCCAACGCAGGTTGGCCGAGGTGCGCACGACGCCGGCGTCCGAGTCCACCGTGCCGGCGAAGCCCACACCCACGCCGCCGATCTGGTCAAGGCCGAGGCCGTGCGCGCTGACGAGGGCCTTAACCTCGCGTGCCATGTCGGCGATCGTTGACTGCGGCGCCCCCGGATAGGAGGCGAACCTTTCCTTGGCGAGGATGTTTCCACCGTCAACGAGGCCGACGGCAATCTTCGTGCCGCCGACGTCGATTCCCACGCGCATCATTCATGCCTCCTAGGTCGATACTTCAGATGGCTAGTGTTGGATCCGATAAGCTTGAACGCCTCCCGCGCCACGCCCATGAGCGGGGCGTTCGCGCCGTTGGGTGCGATGTCAATGACGAGATCCTGGCTGGCGGTGGAGCTGGCAGTATCAAACACCGAGGCACGCAGGGAGCTCATGAACACGCCCAGCTGAGCGAGCGAACCTCCCACGTAGATCGCGCCGGGGTTAATGAAGTTGACGATCGGCCCCAAAGCCCGGCCAATCAGCTCCCCAGACTGGCGCACGTACGGGTTGATTTCTGGCATGTCGTTAAGCACGGCGTCGACGATCGGGCGGTCGCCGAGGTCGAGGCCCGCACTCAGCGCCCGCTCGCGAATCATGGCACCCGAGGCCACCGCCTCCAGACACCCGATGCGCCCACAGGCGCACAGGTTGTTGAGGTTGGGATCGACCCGCGCGTGGCTGATGTCTCCCGCGAAGCCGCCCGCGCCTTGGTAGAGCTCGCCGTTGATGACCACCGCCCCGCCGATACCGGTACCCGCCTTGACGTAGATGTAAGAATCGGCGGACACGTAGGGCAGCTCCCCCACCGCGCATGCGCGCGTGTCGTTTTCCACCCATACGGGCAGGCCCGTCATCTCATTGAGGATCCCGCACAGGTCCGCCCCGTGCCAGCCGGGCATGCGGGCGGGTAGGACGAGCTTGCGCGTGATCGCTTCCACCGGGCTGGCCACGGACAGGCCGATCGCGCCGATCTTGCACTCCGCGAAGTGCTCCTCTCGTAGCTGATTCCACCGTTCGACCAGGGTGGCCATCACCTTTTCGGGCGGCGAAGGGGAATCGAAGACGATCTCTTTCGGTTCGCGCATCGGGTGGATGGAGTCCATGATGCCGAAGCGCAGGTGGTGGGCGCCGACCTCTGCCACCGCCACCACCTCGGCGGTGTCGATTGAGACAAGGATCTTTGCCGGCCGCCCGCCGGTGGACCTGTTCGATTCTATTTCCTTAATCAGCTCCTGTTCGATGAGGCTGCGGGCGACGTTCGACGCTGTCGACGACGAAATCCCCATCGAGTGCACCAAATCCGATCGACGCCGGGCAACGCCTGACTTGATCATTCCGTATGCGGTGTCTAGCAAGTCGGTGCTTACCGCAGGATTCTTCGCCACTTAAACTCCTCCTTGAGCCGTGGTATCCGCTCTAGAATCAGTGTATCCTCCTACGAGCCTTTTTCCAACTTGGCGAAACCATATCGTTATTATTTTGCAAATTGCACACTGCGTGGATGAAGTGTGTTAAGCTCGAGGTCAGTTGAGGCGCACCGAAGGCGATGTGCCAATACTGATTCGGAACCCGAATCTCGTCACCACGACACAACAATCCTCAAGGGGGAGGAAACATGACAAAACTTTCGTCAATCACTAAGGTCGGAGCCCTCTTTGCTTCGGGCGCCCTGATCCTCTCCGCCTGCTCAAACGGTGCAGGCGGCTCGGAGTCCACCACCACGCCCACCAGCGGCGGATCGCAAACCTCCGCCTCCGGTGAACCCGTCACCATCGAGTACCTGCACCGCCTGCCCGACGGCGAAGGCATGGTCCCCGTCGCTGACATCGTCGCACGCTGGAACGAGGAGCACCCCGACATCCAGGTCACCTCCACCAAGTTCGACGGCGCCCCGGCCGACCTGATCAAGAAGGTCCAGACGGACGTCTCGGCCAACAACGCGGCCTGCCTCTTCCAGGCCGGATACGCCGATCTAGCCGAGCTCTACGTCGGCGGTCTCGTCCAGGACGTCACGCAGTACGCCACGAAGTACGCCGACAAGTTCGGTGATGGCCCGTTCGGCTCCATGCAGCTCGACGGCAAGTACTTCGGCCTGCCGCAGGACACCGGCCCGCTCGTCTACTACTACAACAAGGCCGCGTTCGAGGAGCTTGGCCTCAACGTTCCGACCACCTCGCAAGAGTTCATCGACACCGCCAAGAAGGCAGCCGAGAAGGGCAAGTACATTGCCACCTTCCAGACTGACGAGGCCGGCTCGATCTTCCCGGCACTGTCCGCGGCTGCTGGCGACCAGTGGTTCGCCATCGACGGCGATTCTTGGAAGATCGACGTCACGGGTAAGGGCACCTCAGCCGTCGCCGACTTCTGGCAGCAGCTGCTCGACGCGAAGGCTGCGCCCGTGATCGAGCGTTGGGGCGCTGACTGGAAGTCCAAGCTCAACGACGGCACCATCATCGGCACCATCGGCGCCGCGTGGGAGGCCCCGCTCCTCGCTGACGACATGGCCGGCTCCGACAACGTCGGCAAGTGGTCCATCGCCCAGCTGCCCGACTTCGGCAACGGCGGCGGCACCGGCCCCGATGGCGGCTCCGGCGTCGTCGTGTCCAAGACCTGCCAGTACCCCGAGCAGGCCATGGAGTTCAACGCCTGGTTCAACACCCAGGTTGACGACCTCGCCTCCCAGGGTCTCGTGGTCGCCGCGGCCGACAAGCCCGCCAACCCCAAGTACGCCTCCTTCTACGGCGATGAGGATGTACTCGCCCAGTTCGCCACCGCGAACGACGCGATGAAGCCCTTCCTCTACATCCCGGGTTGGTCGGCCGTGTGGAGCAACCTCGGTGAGAACGCCGCCGCCGCAGGCAGCGGGTCCAGCTCAGTGGCTGACGTGCTCAACCAGGCTGCCGACACCGCCAAGAAGGCCATCGAAAACGCCGGCCTGACGGTGAAGTAAGAACACTTGTTCTTTTGCTGTGGGGGCGCCGAAAGGTGCCCCCACAGCAAAAGAACGGGATGCAGAAACGGATGGAAAAATAATAATGTCTACAACCGTTAAGGAACCTCCAGCCACAACGCAAAAGCATCGGCGCACAAAGCGCGAGGCACACGAAGCCCGCACCGGCTGGCTCTTCATGGCCCCGTTTGCTGCACTCTTCACGTTTATCTTCGTTATCCCAATCTTCGTCTCCATCTACAAGGCCTTCTTCCAGACCCGCGTGGTCGGCGGCGGCGCCTTCGGCGGCGGCGATTCTCAGCAGGTCTTCGTCGGGTTTGACAACTTCGCCTACGTCGTCGGCTCCGACGTGTTCTGGGCCGGCATCGGACGAGTCATCCTCTACACCCTCTTCCAGGTACCGATCATGATCGGCCTGGCCCTGGTCCTGGCTCTCCTCATCGACTCCCTGATCCTCCGCCACGTCACCATCTACCGGCTGTCCTACTTCCTGCCCTACGCCGTTCCCGGCGTCGTGGCCGCCATCATCTGGATGTACATCTACACCCCGACAGTCTCGCCCCTGAACTCACTGTTTGACGCAATCGGCGTGGAATTCCCGATCGACTTCTTCTCCAGCAACGTCATTCTCGCCTCCATGGCGAACATGACCACGTGGACGTTCGCTGGTTACAACATGCTCATCTTCCTCGCAGCCCTGCAGGCCATCCCGCGCGACCTGTACGAAGCAGCCCGTGTCGACGGCGCATCATCCTGGCAGATCGTGCGCCACATCAAGATCCCCATGGTGCGCGGAGCAGCGTTGCTCGCCATCCTGTTGTCGATCGTCGGCACCATTCAGCTCTACAATGAGCCCGCCGTCCTTGCCACGAAGAACACCTGGATGGGCCAGGCTTACACGCCGCTGATGATGGCGTTGAACACGGCCAAGGGATACATCACGCCCTCGGGTGACGGCCCCGCGTCCGCCATCGCGATCATGATGGCGATCATCGCCGGTGTCCTCGCCGTGATCTACTTCCTGACGGATCGGAAGGTGAATGGAAATGACTAAGACAGCCGCGCTCCCCGACGGGCGAACCTACACCCCTTCAATCGAGGGCGTCCCCACCCGCACCTTCGCACCGAAGATCACCTCGAAGGTCATCGCCGCCCTGTTCATGATCATCTTCCTCCTGTACTTCATCTTCCCGATTTACTGGATGATCGTCGCCTCCACGAAGACGAACTCCGAGCTGACCACCACGTTCGGCCTGTGGTTCGCCTCCCACAACGACACGACGGCGAACCCGTCACTGCCCGCCGCCATCTCCGCCAACTATGACTCGCTCGTGGGCTGGACCCAGGGCCTGCTGTGGCGGTGGATCGGCAACTCCTTCATCTACTCCACGGTTGCGGCGCTCATCGGCACCATCACCTCGGTGATGGCCGGCTACGCGCTCGCAAAGTTCAACTTCCCGTTCAAGAACGCCGCGCTCGGCACCATCATGGCCGGCCTGCTCATGCCGGTGGCCCTGCTCTCGGTGCCGATCTACATCATGTTCTTGAACCTTGGCTTGGACAACACGATGCTGTCGATCATCATCCCCTGCGCGGTTTCACCCTTCGGCGTGTTCCTTGGCAGGGTCTACGTCCAGTCATCGGTGCCCACCGAACTGATCGAGGCGGCCCGCATCGACGGCGCCGGCGAGGGACGCATCTTCTTCACGATGGTGCTGCGCATCCTGGCCCCGGCGATGGTGACGATCTTCCTGTTCATCTTCGTGGCAACCTGGAATAACTTCATCCTGCCGCAGTTGATGATCTCCTCCCAGGAACTCAAGCCCATCACCCTCGGTCTGTACGGCATGGCCTCGTACTTCAACCCGCAGTATGGTCCGATGATGATGGCCTCCCTGCTCGGCGTCGTCCCGCTGATCATCCTCTTCCTTGCACTGCAGCGCTACTGGCAGTCCGGTCTGTCGGCCGGCGCGGTCAAGGGCTGATCACCACCCACCTACTACTACCTCACGGAGAAACCATGTCACACGGCCGCTTCACCATGCCGACCGAAGAAAACTTCTTCGAAGAATCTAAGAAACTCGCCGAACTTTGGGGCGCTGACGCCGTCCGCAACTCAGACGGCACGCAGCTTGACCATGACGTCCTGGACTTGGGCAAGCGCGTCTACTCGGCCTACTTCCCCACCCGTGGCCATAACGAGTTTATGGTCGGCAAAATGAGGTACGTCCCGCAGGTCTACCTGCTCTCGGAGCGCACCCTCGCCGAGGGCGAATCCGTCACCATCCCGCTGCTGGCCACCTACTTTGAAGAGCAGCTCCAGGTCAATCACGACGACGACCCGGCCCAGTACTGGGAGGTCATTGACCGCACGTCCGGCGAGACCCTGCCCACGGCGTCGTGGAGCTACGACGCCACCACGGACTGCGTCACGATCACCGGGGCCACCTCGATGCACGAGTACACCGTGACGTTCCTCGCCTACGTCATCTGGGATCCGGTCCAGATGTACAACCACATCACGAACGATTGGGGGGACAAGGAGCACGAGATCGCCTTCGATCCGCGCCACCCGGAGGTCCGTGACTTCATGTACGAGACCCTGGAGAAATGGTTGGCGGACAACCCGCACGTCGACGTCGTCCGCTTCACCACGTTCTTCTACCAGTTCACGCTGATCTTCAACAACCTTCGGCGCGAGAAGATCGTGGACTGGACGGGATTCCAAGTCACCGTTTCGGCTCAGGCGCTGGCTGACTTCGAGAAACAGTACGGCTACCGGATGCGCCCGGAGGACTTCGTCGACGCCGGTAGCTACGGCTCGTCGTTCGTCAACCCCGGCAAGCCGCAGCGCGACTGGCTGGACTTCACCTTCCACTCGGTCCAGCACATGATTAAGCACATGGTCGATCTGACCCACGCCGCTGGCAAGGAAGCCATGATGTTCCTTGGCGACCAGTGGATCGGCACCGAGCCGTATTCGAAGGAATACCCGGGCCTGGGCATGGACGCGATCGTGGGTTCGGTGGGCGACGGCACCACCACCCGCATGATCGCGGACATCAAGGGCGTGCGATACCACGAAGGTCGCTTCCTTCCCTACTTCTTCCCGGACAGCTTCTACGACGGGGCAGACCCCTCGATTGAGGCGTGGGACAATTGGCGCAAGGCCCGCCGCGCAATCCTGCGCTCCCCGCTGGAGCGCATGGGTTACGGCGGCTACCTGTCGCTGGCGAACAAGTTCCCGACCTTCGTGGAGGCCGTGGCCCACATTGCCGACGAGTTCCGCGACATCTACGACCGCTCGGGCGGCGTGGGCGCGCAGCCTCAGTTAACCGTCGCGTTCCTTGACGCGTGGGGCGAGCAGCGCTCCTGGCAGGGTTTCACTGTCGCGCACGCGCTGCCGAACAAGTACAACCGCAACTACTACGGCATCCTCGAGGCAATCTCGGGTATGCGCGTGAACGTCCGGTTCATCTCGTTCGCGGACGTGCTCGAGGGCGGCGTGCCCGACGACGTCGACGTCATTATCAATGCCGGCCCCGCCGCCACCTCCTACTCGGGCGGCGACGCCTGGGCCAACCCCACCCTCGTCTCCGCGATCCGCGCGTGGGTGCGCAGCGGCAAGGGCTTCGTGGGCGTCGGCCAGCCCACCGCGATCGACCGGCAGGGCCGCTTCTTCCAGCTGGCCGACGTGCTGGGCGTGGACGAGGAGATCTACCGCTCGCTCAACGTGGACAAGTACTGGCCCGAGCCCACCGAGGATCACTTCATCACGGCGGAGTTCGAAGCCCCGCTCGATTTCGGTGAGACGATCACGAACACGTTCCCGATCTCCCAGGACACGGCCGTGCTACGCGCCGAAGGCGGCGAGGTCCAGCTGGCCGCCAACGATTACGGGAAGGGCCGCGGCGTGTACCTGTCTGGCCTGCCCTACTCAGCCACGAACGCCCGCCTGCTCGAGCGCATCCTGTTCTGGGTTGCCGGCGCGGAGGAGCACTACGCCGAATGGTCGAGCTCCAACCCCGACTGCGAAGTGGCCTACTTCCCCGCGAGCCGGTGCTACGCCGTCGTGAACAACACCGGCCAGCCGCAGGCAACCACCGTGGCGCTGCCAGGCGGGGAGCGCGTGGATGTAGAGCTGGAGGGCTCGGGCATCCTGTGGAAGGACTACGAGGACTGATGGGCGCCAAGGAACTCAAGCCCGACGTGCTGGAGCAGGTGCTGGGTCACTTCGACGTCGGCGAGGTGACCCACCTGGAGCCGTGGGGCGACGGGCACATCAACGACACCTACCGGGTGGAAGCCGGCCGTGGGGTGTTCATCCTGCAACGCCTCAACACGGAGATCTTCCGCGACCCGGCCAGCCTCATGCGCAACATCGACCTCGTAACGCGCTTCGTGGCCGCCAAGGGACGCGAGACCCTGACCGTGATCCCCACGGTCGAGGGCGAGCTGTTTCACGACGCCGGGGCGCACGGCGCGTACAGGCTGTACGTCTTTATCCCGCACACGGTGTCGTACTCGGTGGTGGACGACCCGGGCGTGACGCGGGCCGCCGGCGCGGCATTCGGACAGTTTCAAAAGGACCTCGCCGATTTTGATGCCACCCAGCTTGCCGAGACGATCCCGCACTTCCACGACACGCCACGCCGGTTCGCGAACCTCGCGGCGGCCGTGGAGGCCGACATCGCCGACCGGGCCGAGAGCGCGCGGGCCGAGATCGCCGATTACATGCGGCGCGAACTCGACTGCTTCGTGGTGACCGACCGGCTCAGCACCGGTAAACTGCCCTACCGGGTGACGCACAACGACACGAAGATCAACAACATCCTGTTCGACGCCACCACGCACGAGGCGCGGGCCATCATCGACCTCGACACCGTGATGCCCGGCTCGATGCTGTACGACTTCGGCGACGCACTGCGCACCGGGGCCGCCACCACGGACGAGGACGACCCCGAGCCGGCCAACATGGGGATCAACCTCGAGCTATTCGAGGCGTACTGCCGCGGATTCGTCAGCACCCTGGGCGACGCGATCACGGAGAAAGAATCCGAGCTGCTAGCCTTCTCCGTCAAGCTCCTCACCCTTGAATGCGGCATGCGGTTCCTCACCGACTACCTTGAAGGCGACGTGTACTTCGCAACGAAGCACCCCACTCACAACCTGGAGCGGGCCCGCACCCAACTGGCGCTGGTAGCCGACATCGAAAAGAAGATGGATGAAATGAATGCGATCGTGCGCCGCGCGCTAGAAAGCGAGGAAGAACAATGACTCTGCGCCGCGTGTATGAAGCGATCGACGCCCTAGTCGACTACGCCCGGGCCCACCTCGAGCTCGGGGCGGCCAACGAGGACTGGGCGCGCAACCAGATCTTTGGCATGTTCGGGCTCAACTCCTACGAGCCGACCGGAACGCGCGGGGCCGAGCACGTGCGGCCCGACGCGTTGCTGGCCGAGTTCGCGGGGGCGCTGGCCGCCGAGGGTCTCATCGAGGACTACCAGGCCGACGCCGTCTGCGACCAGGCGATGGGCTACCTCACACTCATCCCCTCCCAGCTACAGGAGCGCTTCGCGCAGATGCGCGACGCCGAAGGCGGGGACGCCGCGATGGCCTGGCTCTACGAGTACTCGATCCGCTCGAACTACGTGCGCCGGGCGGTGCTTGACCGCAACCCGCGCTTCGAAACCCGCGGCCTGATCGTCACGATCAACAAGGCCAAGCCCGAGTTCAAAGACCCGAAGAAGGCGGCGGCGGGAAACGCGGTGGCCGGCGGCTACCCACGCTGCTCGATCTGCCACGAGAACGAGGGCTTCGCGGGCCGGGCCAAGTTCACGCTCCGCACGGTGCCGCTGAAAATGGGCACGGAGGACTGGTTCTGGCAGTTCTCCCCCTACGGCTACCTCGACGAGCACGGCATCGCGGTCAACACCCTTCACACCCCGATGCACGTGGACGCCGACGCCTTCCGTCAGCTCATCTCCTTCGTCGACCAGTACCCCTCGCTGTTCATCGGCTGCAACGCGGCACTGCCTCGGATCGGCGGCTCGGTGCTCGGCCACGACCACTACCAGGGCGGCGGGGAGCTCCTGCCGATGCACACCGCGAAGACGTGGAAGGAAGTCCAAGACCCGGACCATCCGGATGCCGTGGTGGAGATCCTCGACTGGCACAACACCGCCATTCGGGTGGTCAGCCCGGACGCGGAGACCGTGGTAGCCGTCTGCGAGAAGATCCACGACGCATGGGTGTCCTACTCCAATCCGGAGCTAGGAATAATCGCCCGCGATGATGAGGGCGTTCATTCCGCCACCTCCCCCACGGTGATTCGCACCGAACGCGGATACGAAATGTCCCTCATCTTGCGGTCGAATGTTACGACCGAGGAGTTCCCGGCGGGTGTGTTTCACGCCCACCCCGAATTCCATGCGGTCAAGCAGGAATCCATCGGCCTCATCGAGGCCCAGGGCTTGTTCATCCTGCCCGGCCGCCTCGACTCGGAGCTGGCGCTGATCGCGGACGCGATCGAATCCGGCGCCGACCTCCCAGCCGACCTCGAACCGTTCCGCCTTCTATTCGACGAGACGAAGGAGGCCCTGTCCGGTTCCACCGACCGCGCCGCAATCGACGCCGCCATCCGCGACGAGCTAGGCAGCATCTGCGAGCGCATCCTCGATAACACGGCAGTGTTCAAGCACAAGGAGCAGACCTTGGCCTGGCTCCTCGACCATGGCTTCGAGGCGCGATAGGTCTCGAAGCACATCCCATGAGGTTTAGCCTGGCTATCACGCCGGCCGCTCGCGTCTGTGCCCCTATGTCACTTCGATGTTGCACAGGGGCACAGACGTAACTGGCCACGGCGGACCATCGTCACTGTCGACGACCAACCATTATCGTTAAGACCAACCAACCACATCGAGCAAAGGAGCACGTGTGATAGGCACAAGCAGATCATGGTCTAGGCGAGCTATTGCCGCAGTGTCGGCAGCACTCGTCGTCGTGGCGGGAGGCGGTTTCGGTACCCTCACTGCCCCACCCGCAACCGCCGACACAACCGACACCTTCATCGGCGGCCCCGACCAGTTGTACGTCGGGTATGCGGATTCGGAGGAAACTCAGGAGCCCAACGGCAACGGTCCCGCCGCTAAGGCGATTGACGGGGTTGCGACCACCTACTGGCACACCAACTGGTCGGTGGGCAATACCGAGACCCCCGGCCCCCACTGGATCTCCGTGGGCACATTCCCAGGTGCGCAGATCGCCGACTGTTCTTTCACGGGCATCGAGTACACCCAGCGGCAGGGCAGCAGTGGAACCGGTAAACACAACGGCATCGTCGGCAACTACGAGATCCATGTCTCGGATAGCCCCATCGAGGATGGCGCCGGCTTCACCGACACCACCCGGGTCGCTAGCGGCACCTTCGAGAACACGGACTCAGCGCAGGTCGTCCGCTTTGAGGGGCCCGCAACCGGCAAGTTCGTCACCCTGAAGGCGCTCTCCGCGCTCGTCAACAGCCAGAACCTGACGTCCGTGGGCGACATTCGCCTCATCGGCTCCTGCCACACCGAGGCCGGCGCCACCATCGTGACCCCCACCGCGCCTATCCAGAGCGAGAACGGTGCGAGCATCACTGTGCCGACCATCGCCGGGGTCGACTACAAGATCAACGGCGCGATCGTCACGGGCGACGTCACCCTCAACAACGGCGCCACCACCGTAACCGCCACCCCTCGAGATGGCTACACGTTCTTCGGCGACCAGTCCGTTAGCTACGACTTCAGCTACGAGGGCATGCCCATCCCGGCCACCATCCCCTCCCTGACCGGACAGTTCGCACGTTCCGAGGGCACCTGGACTGCCACGCAGGACGTGACAGTCGTTCGCCCCGACACCTTCGCCAGCAGCGCCCAGCTTCTCGTCGACGAACTCAATGCCTACACCAACGGCGACTCCGTCACGGGAGCAACTAACGGGACAGGGATCGAGATCGTCATCGACGACACCCACAAGGAGAGCCTCGGCGAGGAGGGCTACACCCTTTCCATCCAACCAGCGGGCGTCACGATCACGGCCGCCACAGCGCGCGGGGCATTCTGGGGAACCCGCACGCTGTCCCAAATGCTCCGCCAGAGTCTGACCCTTCCCGCCGGATCGGTGACGGACACACCCACCTACAAGGAGCGCGGCGTCACGCTGTGCGCCTGCCAGATCAACTTCTCCACCGAGTGGATCGAGCGTTTCCTCAATGAGATGGCTGACCTCAAGCTCAACTCCATCCTCATGGAGATGAAACTCAAGTCGGATGCCTACCCGGCCGCGAACACGTTCTCGTACTACTCGCGCGAGGACGTGAAGGCATTTGTTGAGAAGGCCGACTCCTACGGCATCGACGTGATCCCCGAGATCAACTCCCCCGGCCACATGAACATCTGGCTGGAGAACCTCCCCCAGTTCCAACTGAAGGACCAAGCCGGCAACGGTAGCGTCGATCGCCTCGATATCACGAACCCGCAAGCCGTGGAGTTCTACAAGACACTCATCGACGAGTACGACGGCGTCTTCTCCACCAACTACTGGCACATGGGCGCCGACGAGTACCTCATGGGGGCAAGCTACGCCACCTACCCACAACTGGCCCGCTACGCCAGGGAGGTCACCGGCAATAGTCAGGCTACCGGCGCCGACGCCTTCACCTATTTCATCAACGACATCAACAGCTATGTCAAGGCCAAAGGCAAGACGCTGCGCATCTGGAACGACGGAATCGTCGCCACCCACGCCGTCACGCTCGACAAGGACATCGTAGTCGAGCACTGGCTCGGATCTGGACGCTCAGCCAACGAGCTTGCTAACGACGGCTACCGGCTGGTCAACGCGAACCTCAAACTCTACTTCGCCAGGGCCACCCCCTACCCCATCCAGGCAAACGGTCCGGCCTTCTTGTACAACGACCCGAACTTCGACGTCAACATCTTCCAGGGCCGCGACGGCGTCGTGTCTAAGACCGACAACATCCTCGGCGCCAAGCTCTCGATCTGGCCCGACAACGGCGTCAAGCAAACCGAAAACGAGGTCGAACTCGACGTCTACGAGGCGATGCGCTACATCGCACAGATCACGTGGAGCGGAGGAAACCCCTCCGATAACCCGACCTACGCGGACTTCAAGGCGAAGCGCGTCGACAAGATCGAACGTTCGCCCATGTGGGAGAACATCAACCGCAAGCCGCTTGAGGACGGCGTCTACACGATCTCTCAGCCGGCCGGCAAGTCCCTCCAACTCGCGGGTAACGCCTCGCTCGGGGACGGAGACGAATGGACGCTGACCTCCACGCCGGACCACTACTACCAGTTGAAGAACATGGCGACCAACCAGTGCCTGTCGGTTGTCTCCGGTTACAAGCACCTCTCCACGGTGACCCAGGTTGGCGCGCGCCCCGAGGCCCGTCCCTGCGTGGACGTGTCCAAGATCTACACGGGCAACCAGGCCGGTAACAGCGGCTACGCCGAGCGCAACCCGCAAAAGTGGATGCTGCTCACAACTGGCGACGGTTCCTTCGAGATCGTCAACGCCGTGACCCTCCAACGCCTGGCAGTCGCCACCGGCGCCGAGGAGCACATCGATTTCGTCGAGTTCAACGGGACCAAGAAGGACACCAAGCCCGCTGCCGGCGAAATCGTCCAGCTGCCCGGCGACATGACGGAAGACGTGTGGAAGATCGAGCCCTCAACGCGCACCTTCACCGCAACCGTCGCCGCCAACCCCCTCACCGCCTACCCCTCCGCCGACGACGCCGGGGCGGCCACCATGACCGTGACGATCACCAACCGCACGGACGCCAACCTCACCAACGTCGTCGTGAAGCCTCCCGTGAAGAACGGCTGGCTCATCACCCCCGGCGCTCAGACCATCGACACCATCGGCGCCGGCGAAGCGAAGGACGTGACCTTCAAGGTCAAGCCTGACTGGTATCGAGGCGAAGCGGAGTTCGTCTTCAACGTCACCGCCGGCGAGCAGAGCGCGAACGTCCGCGCCACTATCTCGGCAGTCTGCGGATTGCCAACATCTCCGACGGCGGTGGGCGCATCCTCGGAGGAGCTGACTGGCGAGCGAGCCCCCAACGGGCCTAAGGAGGCAGCCGTTGACGGCAACCCCGCCACCTTCTGGCACACCGCGTGGCAGAACTCGCACCCCGATTACCCCCACTACATCGACCTGCAAGTTGGCGAGGACGGGGTAGACCTGTGCGGCTTCGTCTACACCCCGAGGCAGGGTCAGGTCAACGGTCGCGTCAAGGACTACGAGATCTACGCGGCCAACGAGATGCCCTCCGACCCGGCAGGTTGGGGCGAACCGGTCGCAAGGGGATCCTTCGAGGACTCCACCAAGAGCCAATTGGTCTCGCTTGACGGCGTTAAGGCCAAGTACCTCCGGTTCCAAGGCCTCAACGCTCAGCCGAGCGTCACAGACGCAACCGTCATGTCTGCCGGCGAGCTTCAGGTCATTCGGGGCACGGGCGCACCGAAGACCCTCGTTGAGCCCGCGGAGCCGACCTACGACGGCCTGAGCTACACCATCCCCGCCACCGAGGGCGTCACCTACCTCGTCGACGGCGCGCCCGTTACGCCGGGCAGCCACGAAGGACAAGCCGGTTCGACGCTCGTCGTGACCGCCGAGCCCGCTGACGGCTACTACTTCAGCGACTCCTTCTACGACAACGACGGCAAGTTCATCCCGTGGGTTCACACCTTCGAAACGTTGATCGTCCCGGACGAGCCGACCTGGGACGATGAGAACCTGACCATCACCGTTCCCGAGTCGGAGTACGTCGACTACCTTCTTGGATCGACGCTCCTCTCCCCCGGAACTCACTCTGTCGAGCCGGGCTACGTCGCGCAGATGAGCGCGCAGCTCAAGGACGGACTCGCGGACGGCATCACACTTGATCCCCAGGCGCAGACCACGTGGACACACCAGTTCCCCGACAAGGCCGTCGTTCCGGACGAGCCCGCCGAGCCGGTGTGCGAGACGATCGACAGGCCGTCAACCCCGGCGAAGGCCACTGATCGACTCGGCGAAGCAAGCGGCGATCGCTTCGCGGACCTGTGGGCGATCGACGCCGACGGTCATCTCCGGTTCTACCCGAGCCTCGGAAACGGCAAGTTCGCTGGCAAGGGTGTCGTGTCCTGCGACGCTCAGAACTTCGCCTCCATGGCTCCGATCCCGGATATGAACGGCGACGGGCGCGCGGACATGCTCGTGACTCTCGACGACGGGCGTGCCTTCTTCTACAACTCGCAAGGCGATGGCTTTCTCACCCGCGGGCAGCAGGCAGGCCACGGCTGGTCGAACCTGGACAACCTCGCCTACGTCGGCAGGATCGGTTCGTCGCGAAGCGAGTTCGTCGTGGCACGTCACGTTCCCAGCGGGGATCTGTACCGCTACGTGCTCACCCCCTCGGGTATGCACTCAGGGACGAAGATTGGCCACTCGTGGGGAGACATGCGCTCTATCATGTCAGCCGGAGATCTCACCGGCGACGGCGTATCGGATGTCATCGCGACAGGACGCGACGGCGGCCTCTACCTCTACGCCGGCTCCTCCGATGGCTACATCAGCCTCGCGGATCGCATCGGTCACGGGTGGGATGCCTTCACCCACGTGACCGTTCCCGGCGACACGGACGGTGATGGGCGCCTGGACCTCGTCGGCATCCGAAACGATGGCAAGCTCTTCAGCTACCACAACACCGGTAGTGGTTGGGGCCCAGCGAAGGAGGCGGGCCATGGGTGGAGTTCGATCGCGATGATCGGATAGATGCCTCGCCGGCCGGCCCCCGCGGGGGCCGGCCGG